>JBATOB010000235.1:0-4659 GCA_049290655.1 Chromatiaceae bacterium
CCAGCGGCCACGGGCTATCCACGGGTTCTATCCGCCGATTAGCGTCTACCGGGCTCTGTTGGAACGTCTAAGCCAACCCAACGGTTCCGTTCACTAACAGGTGTTGCACTTGGTACTGGATTCCACCTGGCATAACTGCATGTTATGGAGTCATCAAGATGCTGAGAACGATACTCCGCGACGACCAGTGGGACCGCATCGCGGGGTTACTGCCGGGCCAGGCGATGCATCCGGGCCGAACGGCGGCGGACAACCGCGTGTTCGTCGAGGCGGTGTTGTGGATCCTGCGCACGGGCGCACCCTGGCGTGACCTGCCGGACGCCTTCGGCCATTCGAATAGCGGGTATCGGCGCTTTGCCCGCTGGCAGATCGGCGGGGTGTGGGACGCCGTGTTGAGCGCACTCGCGCAAGATGCCGATTTCGAGGATATTTTCATAGACAGTTCGGTGATTCGTGTGCATCAGCACGGTGCCGGGGCGGCGAAAAAAACGGCCCCCAAGCGCTCGGGCGCTCGCGCGGTGGCTTGAGTACCAAGATCCACGCGGTCGTCGACGCCCTCGGCAACCCGGTGCGATGCCTCCTGACGGCTGGGCAGGTGCATGATGTCACCCAGGCCGAGCCGTTGCTTGAGGACCTGCCCATCCAGCAAGTCGTCGCCGATAAGGGTTATGACTCCCAGCAGCTGATCGACTGGATTCATGCCCGTCACGGCCAGGCCAATATCCCCGCGCGCGCTGGTAACCACTATCCACGCGAGTTTGACGCCCATGAATACCAAGCGCGCAACTTGGTCGAACGGTTCTTCAATCGCATCAAACACTTCAGGCGCATCGCCACGCGCTACGAAAAGCTCGACGTGCGCTACGTGGCCATGCTGTCCATCGCACTCGCCCTCATCTGGCTGGCGTGAATGTCAACACGACCTAGTAACAAGTGCAACACCTGTTAGTGAACAGACCCCTTGGGCTGGTTGAGACGTTCCAGCATGGCCCGGTAGACACTGATCGGCGGGAAGTAGCCGTGGATCGCGCGGGGCCGCTGGTTGAGACGCTCCGCGATCTCATCAAGTTCTTCCTGGCTGTAGACGGACAGGTCCGTGCCCTTCGGGAGGTATTGGCGCAGGAGACCGTTGGTGTTCTCGCCGGACCCCCGTTGCCAGGGGCTATGGGGGTCGCAGAAGTAGACCTTGACCCCGGTCTGGGCGGTCAGCTCGGCATGGCGTGCCATCGCCTGCCCTTGGTCATAGGCCAGCGATGGGCGCATCGGGGCGGTGATGCTGTTGAGCTTGCGGGTATAGCCTTCCAGGGCAGAGGCCGCAGTGGCATCGTCCATCTTGGCCAGCAGGACCAGGCGCGAGGACCGTTCGACCAAGACCCCCACCGCCGAGCGGTTACCCGCCCCCTTGATGAAGTCACCTTCCCAGTGGCCCGGCAAGGCGCGATCATCCACCGCCGGCGGACGCATATGAATGCTAAGCATATCAGTCAGTTGCCTGCGTCGATCCGTGCCCCGGGACCGTGGCAGGCGGGCGCGGTGGGCCTGGCGCAAGCAGGCGATCAGTTCCTGGCGCAAGGCTCCCCGCGGCAAGGCGTAGAGGCAGGTGTAGATGGTCTCGGTAGCGACCCGCCGCTCCGGGGCATCAGGCCACATCAGGTGCATGGCGCCGGCGATCTGACCGGGCGACCAACCCTCCCGCAGAAAATGCGCGACTACGCCAAACAGCACACCCGCTACCGCCAGCTGGGGCGACCGCCGCGGCTGGAAGCGGCAACGCCGGGCTTCCTGGCCAGCCCGCTTGGCGTCGTAGCCGCGGGTCCCCGGGGCATCTGCCGGGGGGAAATGCCGGCGCCATTCCCGGCTGATCGTCGCGGGGGCACGATGCAGGGTCCGCGCCATGGCGCGCAGACTCTTACCCTCTTGGGCCATCAACATCATCGTAGCGCGCTCTTCGGCCGACAGTTGTCGTAGTGCGTTCCCATGGCAACACCTTAAAGCATAGGGGGGTTGCACTTGATTCTAGACTGCGCCTTCTTAAAAACAGTAAGTTTTACTTAAAACCCGATACCGGAGAACCTGACATGGTTCTTCGACCTGGCGGCCTGGGTCGACCTGGCTCCACGCTACGACATTGCCCCCGCGACGTGGACTACGTTTCCGGCGTCGCCGGAGGGAACCCGGGTGCTGCATCGGCTGCGCCGGGGCGCCTAGTGCCGCATTGAAGTCAGGACTCGGCCAAGGGGTGCGCGGCTGATCCAAGCCCGCCTTTCGGGGCACCTTTTACTCTGGGCCAATGCCGAGCGCGGTTCGGGCCTAATGCCGCCCATGACTACCTGCCCCATTGCATACTAGGGGCGTACCCATAATCGCTCGAAGGAGTGGCCACGGGCAGTGCGCAGCATGTCGAAATCGCGTCGGTCGGTTGTCAGTACTTGCCGTGTGCCCTCGGCTTCGGCCAGCCAGACCAGGGTTGCATCAGCAAGATCAATGTTGTGCTCGGCGAAGCGCGCGATCACGTCGCTAATGGCTGCCAGATCGCCGATCTCGATGGGGCGCAAGCGCATGGCGCCGCGCTCGATCCACTGCAGCAGGGCGCGCTTGCCGCGTGGATCGAGAAAAAAGCAGGTCTCGACGACGGTTGGCCAGACACTCACCAGCTCCAGGCGACGATCACGCACCAGCGTCGCTAGCACCTGTTTGGCGCTTTCGTGCAGCGTATCGGTGCGGTCGAACAGAGCGATCAGAAATCCGGTGTCAACCAGGACGGTGCTTCGCACGCAGTCGCTCCCAGATCTGGCGGCGCTGAGGATCTTTTGGTGGCTCCGCCGCGATGCCTTGATCGAACAGATCGATACCCAGATCGAAGGCATCGGGTGGCGGCTCGAAACGGTCGAGCCATTGTTCAAGGCTGCGCTTGATGGCCTCGTTCTTGCTCAAGCCGAGACGACGGCAGGCGGCCTGAAAGCGGGCCTCGGTCTGCTCGTCAAGCCTTATCGACAACATGGAGAACCCCCGATCGACTGATGTATGACCGTACTACAACAGACTTTGCGCGAACCGGCAAGGCATGGTTGCCAGGCTGCCGACGACCTAATCGCTTGGCTTGGGGGTCAGTGAAACTACCTGACAGGCTGCTCAGGGACCAAAAGGTGAACCCTGATTCGGCCGGCGCTTGGCGATCTTGAGCGGGGTGGCCGCCAGGACGATGCGGCATTGTACGCCGTGCTGGCTGGCGGCGGTGAAGACTGCGAGCAGGTTGGGGGTCTTATCGTCAAGGTGAACCCTAATCCCACCGGGGAGGGGGTGAGCCACTGATCGTGCCCCGGCCGGACTGACCCGCGACAGGGGCAAGGGACAGGCGGGACCCTGCGCCAGTCAGCTTTCGGGACCCCAAAAAGGGGGCAAATTACGAAACGAACCCATTTTTGCCGGACTGCCGAACAGGTCATTTTGCGAAACGAACCCATTTTGCTTGATCCCTGGGGGAGGGGGAATTACGAAACAAAGCCATTTTCGCGGCGGGCGACAGGGATATTTTGTTATTTAAATACAGGGAGATGGATGATCAAACCGAGAGCGGTCGCGTTTCAGCAGATACGCGGCAGGGGTTCGCCGGTGAGCCAATCGACGACGCGCTCGCCGCCGAAGACCGTTTCCATGCGCACGAACTGGTGGGGGTCCGCCACCACCTCGCCGATGATGGCGGCGTCCCGGCCCAAGGGGTGGGCGCGCATGGTCGCCAGCAGGGTCTCGGCCTGCTCCGCCGGGCAGATGGCGATGAGCTTGCCCTCGTTGGCGACGTAGAGGGGGTCCAGGCCCAGGAGTTCGCAGGCGGCGGCCACCGCGTCCCGCACCGGGATCTGGGACTCGCGGACTCGCATGCCGACGCCGGACTGGCGGGCGAACTCGTTGAGGGTTGTGGCGAAGCCGCCGCGGGTGGGATCGCGCAGGCAGTGGATGTCCGGCACCGCCGCCACCATGGCGGCCACCAGGTCATGGAGGGCGGCGGTGTCCGACAGGATCTCGGTACCGAAGCCCAGATTTTCGCGCTTCGACATGACGGCGACGCCATGGTCGCCCAGGGTGCCGCTCAGGAGGATGGCGTCCCCGGGCCTGGCCCGGTTCCCGGAGATGTCGAGGCCCTCCGGCACCACGCCCAGACCGGTGGTGGTGATGAAGAGGCCGTCCGCCTTGCCACGCTCCACGACCTTGGTGTCGCCCGTCACAACTGGCACCCCGGCCGCGTTGGCGGCCCGCGCCATGCTTTCCACGATCCGCGCCAAGTCTGCGAGCGGAAAGCCCTCCTCCAGGATGAAGCCCGCCGCCAGGTAGAGGGGCCGGGCGCCGGCCATGGCGACATCGTTGATGGTGCCGTGTACCGACAGGCAGCCAATGTCGCCGCCGGGGAAAAAGAGGGGTGAGATCACATGCCCGTCGGTGCTCATGACCAGGCGCCCCGGCGGCGGTTGGAACAGGGCCTGGTCGTTGCCCTGGCGTAGCAGGTCGTTGTCCAGGAAGCGCTGAAAGAGCTCGGCGATGAGCTGGGCCATGGCCCGCCCGCCGCTGCCGTGGGTCATGTCCACCGCTCCACGCTTGAAATCGAGGCCCTGGGCGAATGGGCGTGGCTGAGCGGTCATAGGCGTGGGTGTCTCGGCGGGTGGG
>JBATOB010000236.1:0-3326 GCA_049290655.1 Chromatiaceae bacterium
GGCCGCCAAGAAGGCCGCAAACAGGGAGAAGCGGCCATGCTGCTGCGCCTGATCGCCCTCAAATTCGGCCCTCCCGACGCCGACATCCGCCGCCGCATCGAGGCTGCCGACGCCGACACCCTGCTGCGCTGGTCCGAGCGGATGCTCACCGCCCCGACCCTGGACGCGGTTCTCAGCCAAGACTAAGGCCGCCAATCCCCACCAGCGCCCAGGCCCTATGCCAACGCGCCGCCTCCAACCCGTTGGCTCCCCATGCCGACGCGCCCCCAACCCGTAGGTCGGCATCCCCATGCCGACGCCAGCGTCAAGGCCAACGCACGCGGTACGGCGGCAAGGGGTTGCCGCCCTACGGCTACCGCCTCGGCCTCATCGGTGGCGGCACCCTGCGCGAGGACCTCGGACTGGTGGGCCAAGCTCCGCGGCCAACCCGACCCCCTCCTCGGGATTGGCGAGACCGACCACGGCAACCGCGTCGGCGGCCAGCTCTGGGCCCTGCGCGACATCAACCTCGAGGTCAAACGAGGGGAAATCCTCGGCATCATCGGCCGCAACCGCGCCGGCAAGAGCACCCTGCTCAAGATCCTGTCGCGCATCACCGCCCTCACCAGTGGCCAGGTCAAGATCAAGGGCCGCGTCGGCAGCCTGTTGGAGGTCGGCACCGGCTTCCATCCCGAACTCACCGGGCGGGAGAACATCTATGCCGCCACTTTGGGGCAAGCCACCAGCGTTACGCCGCCAGCCTCAGTCTCGGCGACTTGTGATGGGTGCCAGCGGTGACTAACATGCAAGTGTTGACCGCATGCGGAGTACGCCAATGCCCACGATGACCATTCGCAATGTCGATGACCAACTTACACAGCGCTTACGCTTCCGGGCCGCAGCCCATGGTCGCTCGGTGGAAGACGAGGTGCGCGACATTTTACGCATCGCCCTGGCGGCGGGCGAAAACGATGGCCAATCGTTGATCGAGGCGATTCGAACCCGTTTCGAGCCCCTGGGTGGGGTAGAGCTGGAAATCCCCCCCCGCGAGGCGATACGGTCCGTACCCGGGTTGGATGAATGATCGTCCTCGACACCAATGTGTTGTCGGAATGTCTGAAACCGCAACCGAACGCCGCCGTGCTGGACTGGATGGCCCCACAATCGCGGTCAGCCCTATTCACCACCACGATTGTTGAGGCCGAAATCCTGTACGGAATTCGCTTGCTGCCCGAGGGTGCGCGCAAAGATGCCCTCCGGTTGGCAGCGAAGGCCATGTTTGATCAAGACCTTACAAATCACGTGATCGCCTTCGATCGCGCTTGCGCCAAAGCCTATGCTGAGATCGCTGGCAGACGCAGGACCCAAGGCAAACCAATCAGCCAATTTGACGCCATGATTGCCGCCGTCGCCCGCTCCCGCGGTGCCACGCTCGCGACCAGAAATGACCGGGATTTTGTCGACTGTGGGATCGATGTCATCAATCCGTGGGGTTGATCCACTAAATATACGTATTATCGGCGAGATCGTCCGCGCCCCCTTGGGCGACGCTGCCCGGGTGCGGTTGTTAGGTTCTCGCGTTGACGCACCGCATCCAGACCGCCGACCCCGACACCCTGCTGCGCTGGTCCGCGCGCGTCCCCACCGCCGCTACGCTGGCCGAGATACTTGCCGATTGAGACCGGATCAGGCGGCAGGTGTCGGGAATCCTCCAGCGGACGATTGTCCCCTCCCACTTAACCTTTCACCTGATTCCATGTCCGTCGTCATCCAAGTCGAACACCTCGGCAAATACTACCGCCTCGGCCTCATCGGCGGCGGCACCCTGCGTGAGGACCTCGGACTGGTGGGCCAAGGCCCGCGGCCGGCCCGACCCCCAGCTCAAGATCGGCGAGACCGACCACGGCAACCGCGTCGGCGGTGAGCTCTGGGCCCGGCGCGACGTCAGCTTCCAGGTCCGCGAGGGCGAGATCCTCGGCATCATCGGCCGCAACGGCGCCGGCAAGAGTACCCTGCTCAAGATCCTGTCGCGCATCACCGCCCCCACCAGCGGCCGGGTCAAGATCAAGGGCCGCGTCGGCAGCCTGCTGGAGGTCGGCACCGGCTTCCATCCCGAACTCACCGGGCGCGAGAACATCTACCTCAACGGCGCCATCCTCGGCATGAAGAAGGCCGAGATCGACCGCAAGCTCGACGAGATCATCGACTTTGCCGAGATCGAGCCATTCATCAGCGACCAGCGCTATCTGGAGAGTCGCATCCTGGAGGCTGGCGATGTCATCCTGCTCGCCACCGGCGGCCACGGCTTCGAGGTGCTGGAGGAGATCGAGATGATCGAGGTGAAGCAAGGCCCCTACGCCGGCGAGGCGGACAAGACGCGCTTCGTCGGGATCACGGCGGCGCAGGCGTCGATCAAGCGCTGAGCAACCCGCCGGGGCACGGGATTGGCGGTTAAGGGCAAGGCAGAGACGGAAGTGGACTCTCGTATCTTGCCTCTAGGCAGTGGCCAACCTATGCTGGCCACTGGGTCATTTTCAGGAGTTCATGATGCTTAGCGTGCAAATCACCGAAATGAAAGCCAAGCTCTCCGGGTTGCTGGCGGCGGTCGAGGCGGGGGAAACGGTCGCGATCATGCGGCGTGACTGCCGCGTTGCCCAACTGGTGCCCGAATCGCCCCGTATGGCCGCCGATGTCTTCAGGCCACTGTGGGCGGAGCGAGACGAAATTGACCTCGTCGCCCCGGCGGACTCACCGCCCAAACCCGTCGAGCCTTTTTGAATGCGCTATTTACTCGACACCAACATTTTTATTGCCGCCATGAAAGGCGTCGAAGGGGTTCGCCACAAGCTCGAGCACACCCCGATGAGCGATATTGTGCTTTCGCCCGTGGTGCTGGGTGAACTGGAGTTCGGGGTCGAAAAGAGTGCCTACCGCGAAAAAAACGTCGCCCGTTTGGCGGAGGTGGTAGGCAAACTCGATATGGTGCCATTGGATGCCAGGGTCAGCCGGTCTTACGCGGTTATCCGCGCCAGTTTGGAGCGCAGAGGCGTGCCGATCGGCGCGAATGATTTCTGGATCGCCGCCCAGGGACTCGCTTTAGGCGCGGTGGTCGTAACGGATAATGTCGGTGAATTTAGCCGCGTCCAGGGTCTGGTAACCGAAAACTGGCTCGACACCATGCCTTGAACCGGTGCGCGCAACCGCGCAGTTTCCAGAAACCATTCGTGTGTGCAGAACTGGACGCCGGCGATGTCATCCTGCTGGCCACCGGCGGCCATGGCTTCGAGGTGCTGGAGGAGATCGAGATGATCGAGGTGAAGCAAGGCCCCTACGCCGGCGAGGCGGAC
>JBATOB010000237.1:0-10502 GCA_049290655.1 Chromatiaceae bacterium
AGCCAGTGATGGACGATGGCCAGGTACTGGTCCTGGGTGAAGGGATGGAAGGCGATCCAGAGACCGAAGCGATCCGAGAGGGAGATCTTCTCCTCCACGCTCTCTCCCGGGTGGATCTCGCCGTCGATCAGGGCCGCCTCGCGGTTCTCGCGCTGGAACTCGGGCAGCAGGTGGCGCCGGTTGGAGGTGGCGTAGATGAGCAGGTTGTCCGGGGCGGCGTTGAGGGAGCCCTCCAATACCGCCTTGAGGGCCTTGAAACTGGACTCGTTGGCGTCGAAGGAGAGGTCGTCGCAGAAGATGACGAAGCGCTCCGGCCGGCCGTGTATCAGATCCAGCACCTCCGGTAGGTCCACTAATTCATCCTTGTCCATCTCGATGAGACGCAGGCCCTGGTCACGCAGTGCGTTGAAGATAGCCTTGATCAGGGACGACTTGCCGGTCCCCCGCGAGCCCCAGAGCAGGATGTTGTTGGCGCCGCGTCCGGCCAGGAACTGGCGGCTGTTGCGCAGGATCTCGGCCTTCTGGCGGTCGAGGCAGAGCAGGTCGTCCAGGGCCAGCCGCTGGGGGTGGGCCAGGGCCCGCAAATGGCCCCGGCCGCCCAACCGGCGCCAGCGGAAGGCCTGGGCCTTCCCCCAGTCGGGCTCGGCCGGGGGGGTGGGCAACAGGGCCTCGACGCGGTCTAGCAGCCGCGCCGCGTGCTCCATCAGGTCACGGGCATCCGTCACCCCAGCCCCGGCTCAGGCGTGGATCCGCCGATACTTGAGGCGATGGGGCTGGTCCGCCTCCGCCCCCAGGCGGCGATGGCGGTCGGCCTCGTAGTCGGCGTAATTGCCCTCGAACCAGGTGATCTGGGAGTCGTCCTCGAAGGCCAGGATGTGGGTGGCGATGCGGTCCAGGAACCAGCGATCATGGCTGATGACCAGGGCGCAGCCGGGGAAGGCGAGGATGGCCTCTTCCAGGGCGCGCAGGGTCTCCACGTCCAGGTCATTGGTGGGCTCGTCGAGGAGCAGGAGATTGCCACCACTTTTCAGGACCTTGGCGAGGTGGATGCGATTGCGTTCGCCGCCGGAGAGGTCGCCGATGCGTTTCTGCTGGTCGGTGCCCTTGAAGTTGAAGCGACCGCAATAGGCCCGCGAGGGCATCTCGTAGCGGCCGACGATGATGGTGTCGGAACCATTGGAGATCTCCTCCCAGACCGTCTTGCCGCCATCCAGGGCGTCGCGGCTCTGGTCGACATAGGCGATCTGCACCGTCTCACCGATGCGCAGGGTGCCGGCATCGGGTTGCTCCGCGCCGGTCAAGAGGCGGAAGAGGGTGGTCTTGCCGGCACCGTTGGGGCCAATGATGCCGACGATGCCGCCCTTGGGCAGGTTGAAAGAGAGATTCTCGTAAAGCAGGCGATCGCCGTAGGCCTTGCCCAGGCCCTGGGCCTCCACCACCAGGTCGCCCAGGCGCGGGCCGGGCGGGATATAGATCTCGTTGGTCTCGTTGCGGGCCTGGAATTCCTGGGACTGGAGTTCGTCGAAGCGGGCCAGGCGCGCCTTGCTCTTGGCATGGCGGCCCTTGGGATTGGCGCGCACCCACTCTAACTCGTGCTTCATGGTCTTGATGCGGGCGCCCTCCTGCTTCTGCTCCTGCTCCAGGCGGGCCTCCTTCTGCGCTAGCCAGGAGGAGTAGTTGCCCTCCCAGGGGATGCCATAGCCACGGTCCAGTTCCAGGATCCAGCCGGCGACATTGTCGAGGAAGTAGCGGTCATGGGTGACGGCGACGACGGTGCCGGGGTATTCGTGGAGGAAACGCTCCAGCCAGGCCACGGACTCGGCGTCCAGGTGGTTGGTGGGCTCGTCGAGGAGCAGCATGTCGGGCTTGGACAACAGCAGCCGGCACAGGGCCACCCGGCGCCGCTCGCCACCGGAGAGCTTGGCCACGTCGGCGTCCCAGGGTGGCAGGCGCAGGGCCTCGGCGGCGACCTCCAGGGTGCGGTCCAGGTTGTGGCCGTCGGTGGTCTCGATCAGGTTCTCCAGTTCCGCCTGCTCCTTTGCCAGGGCGTCAAAATCGGCATCTGGCTCGGCGTAGGCCGCATAAACGGCATCGAGGCGCTCCAGGGCGGCCTTGACGTGCCCCAGGGCCTCCTCGACATTGCCGCGGACGTCCTTGGTCGGGTCGAGTTGGGGCTCCTGGGGCAGGAAGCCGACCTTGATGCCGGGCTGGGGCCGGGCCTCGCCCTCGATCTCGGTGTCGAGGCCGGCCATGATGCGCAGTAGAGTGGACTTGCCCGAGCCGTTGATGCCGAGCACGCCGATCTTGGCGCCGGGAAAAAAGGATAGGGAGATATCGCGCAGGATCACGCGCTTGGGCGGCACGATCTTGCCGACCCGATTCATTGTGTAGATATACTGCGCCATGGCTGAAGGATGCGGTTCTCGTCTGGGGGTTTGAAGGGGACTGGGCCGGGCGGGCTGATGCTGCCCTCCATCGGCGCCGAGTGTAAACTTGGCATCATTATTTCATAAATGCCGCTGGCGGATTCGATCCCGGCCGTGGCCGAGGAGGCCCATGGACCCCAACCCCCTGGCGAGCCCCATTCCGGTGATCGGCTTTGTCGCCCCCAGCGGCACCGGCAAGACGACCCTGCTCCAGAAGCTGGTGCCCGTCTTGCGGCGGCGGGGGCGGCGGATTGGCTATCTCAAGCATGCCCATCACGACTTCGAGGTCGATCGACCCGGTAAGGACAGCTTTGAGATTCGCGCGGCCGGGGCCCTCCAGGTCCTGCTCGCCTCCGCGGACAAGTGGGTCCTGCAAAGTGTGCGCGAGGCCAGCGGCCAGGACCCGGATCTGGAGGAGATGCTGGCGCGCTTCGACCCCGGTCAGATCGATCTGATACTGGTGGAGGGCTTCAAGTACAGCGCCTTTCCCAAGCTGGAAGTCCACCGCGCCATTCTGGGAAAGCCCTATCTCTATCCCGCTGATCCGGACATCCGCGCCCTGATTACGGACGGCATGGCGCCGGCGGGTGCGCATCCGCCGCTACTGCCCCTAGGGGACCCGGAGGCCATCGCCGATTTCATCCTGGATGATCTCGCCAAACAGCCTACCCGGCGCCCATCATGAGCGCTCCGCCGTGAGGTAGGCGATCCAGCCCGCCTCGGGCTCGCCTTCCTCTACCGGCACGAAGATGCCATCCGGCTCGCCCTGGGCATCCCAGCCCTGCCAATAGCACAGCACGCGGCCAAAGCCCGCCTCCGCCAGCAGTTCCCGGATCTCGGGCAGGGACCAGAGCCGCCAGTCGTAGCTGAAGGCCTGCTCCAGCCGTGAGCCATCCTTGAAAGCGAAATGGATGTGGCAGACCAGCCGGCCGCTGATGGGGTCGTAGTGGGCTTGGTCCCAGATATAGGTGAAAAGACTCACATCGCCCTGGATCACCCGCTCCTCCGCCGTCAATCGGTAGGCGTCGTAGCCGCCATAGGCATCCAGGAAAAATACCCCGTCCGGCTTAAGGCTGTCCCGGACCCGGCGGAAATAAGCCAGCAAGGCCGCCCGCTTCGTCAACAGCCAGTAACTAAAGTTCAGGGCACAGACGATATCCTGGGTGCCCGTTTCCACGGCGAGCACGTTGTCCAGACGCAGGGCCACCCGTTTGGCCTGGGCCTCGTCCAGCCGCGCCAGATTATGCGCGCGCCCCCAATCCAGTACCTCGTCGTCGATATCGATACCCGTCGCCTGATTGGTCTTGCGCCGCCGCACCCATTCACAGCACAAGGCGGCGGTGCCGCAGAAATCCTCCCGCAGCCGTCGGGCGGTTTTCAGGCGCAGGTCGCGGTAGGTACGGTCGATGAAATCCACCTCCGCCTGAGGACACTGGACCGACTGCTCATAGAGCTGGTGGCGATCCGCTTGATCGGCGAGGGTGGGGGAGGGTGGTAGCTTAGTCATGGCCTACAAGCTGTTGAGTCCGGGAATGGAGAAGCGCACGCCCCAATACCACGGCTGGGCATGACTCGCGAGGCTGGGATACCTGCACCTTCGCTCGCGCCGGTCTTGGATGGGAACGGCAAGGTGGGCGAGGAGCCCGGAAAACTTGCGCCTTAGAAAGGATTCCATTATCTTGCGCCCTCCCAACGGCAAGAAAGGCATCCCGGGCCTAGCCCGTGAACCCGGTTGTTGGGTCAAATCCCGGAGAGGTGTCCGAGTGGCTTAAGGAGCACGCCTGGAAAGCGTGTATACGGTAACGTATCGAGGGTTCGAATCCCTCCCTCTCCGCCACGTCCTTGATTACTCATGTTTATCACCCCGACACAAGACCATGTTGCGTGTTTCCTGGGGGTGGCTTGCGCAATAGGCCAGGCGTTGGTCCCGAAAGTTGGCTAAATGCCGCTCAATGTTTTCGCCCGTCAGCTCGACGCCAAATTCATCCCCACCGCCAGGCTGGGATGGCAAAAAAAATCTTTCCAGAATTTTTCGCCCGGCGACACTGTTGTAATGGGAATATTCCCAGTAGTAACGCATGGCGTCACTGCCGGTTACCTGAGGGATGTCCTCCATGGTGATCGGGTTGTAGCCTGTGAAATCCATAAAGCGGATATCGCAGCCCTCCTGGCGCCTTTGGTCGAAGAGTCGGACCATGCCGCGCTTCCATTCCTCCTGATCTTGCCAGATATTTTCCCAGTAGGATAATTCCGCCAGGGCATGCACGGGGTGCAGGAAGAAGCGGAAGGCTACCCCTTGCTGGCAGTAGTCGCGGGTCACGGCATCCAGGGCGACCATGGCCTCGGGGATGGTATCGGGTAGCGAGGAGGGGTCCCCCTGGCTGACGATCTTTTCGAAGGCCTTCCCCGCGCCTCCCTCGTCCGCCATGATATAGGTCAGACACTGGTCGGATTTATGCCCATGGGTGGCCAGTATGGACAGGCATTTTTGGTCGGAAAGGCCGAGCAGGATCTTCCAGGCCTCCGTAGTCAGGGTCAGGGAGATGGAGCGTTTGATGTTGATCAGGGCGCGCTTGAGGGGGTACCAGGGTTCCTGGGCAATCAACTCCTCGGTCAAGTCGCTATTCCCGCCCTGGGTCCCGAATTGCCAACCATAGTCGAAACCCCATACGACCACATCGGGCCGCTGAAAGTAGCTGGTATGACGTAGCATCTTAATGGCGTCACCCAGGGTGGCGCCGCTAATCGCCAGATTAAACACCCGTCGGCCCGAGAATAATTCATCGGCATCCGTGGGTAGCCCTATTTCCGTCCGGGAACTGCCAAGGAACACGATCTCCGGCTGGTAGCGGTAGGCGGCATAGGTCTTACCCCAGGGGACTATCTTCTGCTGGGGCGGGCTCAAGCGTTCCAGGAGGGGGGTGTCCCACTGATGAATGAAATAAGGGTCAACCCAATAGGTGAGGGTGACTAGGCTGGCGAGTAAGCCGAACCCGGTCAGGCCCAGATACCAGAGATAACGGCGGGAATCGGCGGGGGTTGGGGAAGGGGACATAGTCGATCAGAATTGGGCGTAAATGAAGTCGGTGGGCCTGTCCATGCCCAAAATGGCGATGACCAGGATCATGCCCGTCACCAGGGCCCAGCCGAGACTGGGCCGCCATTGCAGTCGCCACAGGGAAAAGGCGGCGAGAGCATTGGGATAGCGGTTTTCGAAATACAGGAATATCTCGTTGGTGTTCGGCATCAGGAAGGCGATCAAGGCGCTCAGGCCAACCAGGGCGTATTCCCAGGGGGTGATCGCCAGGTCGGCGGAGAGGCCGTTGAGTCCGGCTAGACCGCTCAGGGCCTGCAGGGCGGCATCGACATCCGGCGCGCGGAAAAAGCACCAGGCCAGCATCACCGCCAGGAAGGTCAGAACCCGATTCAGAAATACCACCAGCTTTCCAGGAGGTTGCCGCGCCGGGCCCGCGAAGGATTGCCAGCCATGCTGGATACAGAGATAGAGTCCATGCAGGCCGCCCCAGATGACGAAGGTCCAGTTGGCGCCATGCCAGAGACCGCCCAGCAACATGGTCAGCAGCAGGTTGCGATAGCGCGCCAGTTGGCCATGCCGGTTACCGCCCAGGGGGATATAGAGGTAATTACGCAGGAAGCGCGACAGGGAGATATGCCAGCGCAGCCAGAATTCACTGACACTGGCGGCCTTATAGGGTGAGTCAAAGTTAAAGGGTATCTGGTATCCCAGCATGCGCGACACCCCGATCGCCATATCCGAGTATCCGGAAAAGTCGAAGTAGAGTTGAAAGCTGTAGGCAAAGAGGCCGAGCCAGGCGCTGAGAAGATCCGGGTTATCCGCCGCGAAGGCGGCATTGACCACGGGCACCAGGTTATCGGCGATCAGGATCTTTTTGGCCAGACCAAAGGCGAAGAGGGTAATGCCCACGGCGAAATTATTGGCGCTGGGCAAATAATTATGGTTGTCGGCGAACTGCGGGATCATGTCCTTGTGATGCAGGACGGGGCCCGCCACGATGTAGGGGAAGTAGGAGGCAAAGAGGGCATATTTCCCCAAGCTGACTTCCTCGACCCTGCCATGCCGGGCGTCAACCAGAAACGAGATCTGGGTGAAGGTGAAAAACGAGATGCCAATCGGGAGCAGCACATCCAGCAGGCGCAGGTCTTCTCCCGTCAGGCTGTTGACGGAACTGATAAAGAAATTGGCATACTTAAAGTAGCCCAGCAGGGCGATGTTGAAAACGATGGCCCCTGCCAGCCAGATTCTTTTTCGGGACTCGGCGGCGCGCAGAATGCCGCGATAGGCCAGGTAATTGCCAATGATTGATAGGGCAATGATCGGCAGGTATTTATAGTTCCAGGAGCCGTAAAAAACCAAGGAGGCCAAAAGCAGCCAGGTCGCGGCCCAGTCCGTGTTTCTTCTCCCGAGGAGGAAGAATCCCGCGAGGGTGATAGGTAAAAAGAAAAAGATGAAATTAAACGAACTGAAAACCATGGGCTTGCCCTGGGGGGAATCGATCGCGACCGAGATCGTCTTTAAGGTTCATAAAGAGGCCCGCCAGGCCCCAAGGGTTAAGGGGCTGGCAAATTTCGCAGGCTGGCATTAGAAACCCATGGCCGACGCTTGGCAATGGCGTTTCATGTTAGATCCGTGACAGAAGCGAGAGCCACTCGCATCAGGTTGCCCTCAGGGACCGAGGGTGACTGGGGCGGGCATGGCCGGCGCTGGACCCGCCACCGCGGATCTCAGGACCTTGGCCACGCCGGTGTTGTCGACATAGGGCCCCCTGACCGGGTCATCACCGATCACGAACCGAGCCAGCCATTCGCTGCCAGCGCCGCGCGCATAGACCGGCACCAGGCTGTTGGTATGGGCGGTGGCATTGAAAGCCAGTTTTGGCACCCGGCCAGCCCCTTGATCCAGCAAGGGATCAAAGGGAATCTGGTCCGACCGGGGTCCCCACACCAACCCGGTTTCATGGTCGGCGGTCAGGATCAAGAGCGATTCCCCCCAATGGCTGTTGGCCTCCACCCAGGCGATGACCGCATTCATGGCCGCGATGAAGTCCACCTGTTCCTCGATCATGCGGCTGGCATTGTTCTGGTGATTGGCCCAATCGATGGCGCCGCCCTCGATGGCGAGGAAGAGGCCATCGGGATCCTCGTCAAGCACGTTCAGCGCCCCCCGCACCAGGGTAACCAGATCCGGCACCCCGGGGTTGCGGGGCGAGTCCTGGCCGGGCTCCCCGGCGTTCGAGCCCTGCCGGGCCTGTTGCAGCGTGGTCGCCACCTGGGCCGTCCCCAGCACGCGCCGGGGCGTCGGTCCGCTGATCAGGGCCTGGAACTTCGCCAGGGTCGAAAGGGGCCGAAAACCCTGATAGGTCCCGGCGGGACGGGCCCGCGCCTCCTCTATCGCCCTCCAGGTGTCATACCCCCCGACGGACTGGTAATCCCCGGGGACCTCCCGGGGGACGCCATTATCGTCGTAGTCGGGATTGCCGGCACCCATGATGACATCCATCACCTCGTCGGCCAGCATGGCGTTGGCAATCTCGGCCAGGTTATCCCGGCTGACGTCATGGGCATTGGCCAGGCCCGCGGGCGTGGCGTGAGACCAGGGCACGGTGGTCACGACGCCCACGGCCTTGCCCGCCGCCTTGGCCATCTCGGCCAGGGTGGGACCCAGCGGCTGGTCCAGGTCACTCCAGTTGATGGCATTGTTGAAGGTCTTGGTGGCCGTGGACAGGGCGGTGGCCGCGGCGGCGGAATCGGTGGAGCCCGACCGCAACCAGGCATAGCCTTGTTCCTGGTCCCAGGCCTTGGCCGGGTCGTAGATGAGGCCAACCTCCTGAAGTCCGGACCCGGTCGGGGTGGAAGCGGTATTCAAGGGGTAGGTGCTACAGCCAAACCCGACCCAGTTTGGACTCTCATAGGCCTGGGTGCTCTTCCCCGCGCTGGCGTCCCATCGGCCCTGATACATGCTGGCCGCGTTCCAGGTGTTGTAGCCCGCCCCGTCCGCGACCATGAGGAAGACATGCTTGATCGCGGTCCCAGGCGCTCCGGTGGCCAGGGCACTGGTTGCCACCATCAGGACGAGGCCACCGGCGAGCCCCAGCCTCCTCGGGCCTATCAGTGGCCAGTCAAGGCGGTGTAGCAACCGGTGCTTCAAGGGGGTTTTGCGCATTTCGATCATAAAAGCCCCGTAGCCATGGTCCCCCTGCTGCCGCGGGATTAGGGCATCTAGTCCCGCGTCCTTGGCCATTGGCACGCCCAGTTTCTCGGTGAGCAGCCGCGGCTTGTCGGCGGTGGCCCAGAGAGTCTTGTTGATATCAAGTCTCCCGGCGCTGCCACACCGTCAGCTCCGACAGGCTGTGCTGGAACTTGCGGCGCGTCTCGCGGATGACGAAGGGGACCTCGACCGGGCACTCGACTCGCTCGAAGTGGGTGCCGAGGAGATTCTGGAGGCCGTCGAGGGTGGTGTAGGACTCGCCATCCTGCTTGAAACCGCCGACCCATTCCTCGCGCTGGGTATGTTCCTCCAGCCAGGTATAGGGCGAGGCCAGCACCAGCAGGCCACCGGGGTTGAGACGTTCATGCACCTCCGCCAGGAAGCGGCGCGGGGCATAGAGACGGTCGATGAGATTGATGGCCAGGATCAGGTCATAGCCCCTGAAAACCGGTTTCAGGTTGCAGGCGTCGCCTTGCCAGAAGGCCACCCGGTGCGCGACCTCCGCCAGACCCAGGTCCTCCAGCCGGCGTTCCCGGTACTGCACCAGTTCGCCCTCGTCCGGGAGGGTGTAGCGGATGACGCCGGTCTCGGCCAGTTGCACCCCAGTCTGGATGAAGCGGGCGGAGAAATCGATCCCCTCGACCTGGGCGAAATGGCGTGCCAGTTCAAAGCTGGATCGGCCAGTGGCGCAGCCCAGGTCCAGGGCCCGCCCCGCCGCCAGGCCCTGGCCGTGGCGGGCCCAGGCGGCGATGGCGATGTCCACCACGGCGCGGGGAAAATTGGGCACGCCGAAGTATTCGTCGCCATAGTGAAATTCGACATACTGAGACAGCAGCGTATCGGTTTCGTACCGGGAGTCGGGCTGGGTCGCCGGCGCCGCGCTGACGATATAGCGGAAGCCCGCGTGCTGGAAAAAGTGACGGCGAAAGGCATAACGCGAGACATGGCGCGCCTCGTTGCCGGTCGCAATCCAGGACCCGCCCTTAATGATGTTGTGACGGTTATCGAAGGTGGGCGTGGTGAAGTCGTCATAAATCGGATGAACGGCGAAGCCCGCGAAGGGGTAGGTGGGTGTCTCGCACCATTGCCAGACGTTACCGACCACGTCGAACAAATCGCCGTGGGGGAAGCGGTTGACCGGACAACTGGAGGCCCAGTGGTCGAGGTGCAGGTTGGCGGTCGCGGGCTCGTCTATCGCTACGTCGGCCAGGCCGGCATGGTCATGGATGCGGTGCCATTCGTCCTCGCTCGGCAGGCGCACGTCCAGGCCGGTCTCTCGCGCCTTCCAGCGGCAGAAGGCCCGTGCCTCGTGGCAGTTGGTCTCCACCGGCCGGTCCCAGGGCATGGGTACCTCCTCCGCCAGCAGGCGCAGCCTCCAGGCGCCGCCATTGGCCACCCAGAAGGTCGGATGCCGGGCCTGGGCGAAGCGCCGCCAGCCCAGGCCTTCCTCGTCCCAGAGGTTGTCATCGGCGTAGCCGCCGGCGGTGACGAAGGGCAGGAACTCGCCGTTGCTGGTCAAATAGCGCGCGGCGCGGAAGGCGGTCACCTCGGCCTCGTGATGGCCATATTCATTGTCCCAGCCATACCAGGGGTCATCGAGGTCCCGGCCCAGCCGGACCTGGCCGGCGGGGATCTCCACCAGGGCATTCTCGGGTGCCGGGCCGCTGATGGGGCAGGGGGGCCAATCCGGGTGGGGCCGCACCCAGTCCAGCACCTGCTGGCGGATCAGCACCGAAGAGGTTTCCAGGTGGATGCGTTCGTGCTCGATGCCCATCAGCACCACCCAAAAGGGGTCTTGCCAGCCGATGGGCAAGGCCAGGGGGGTGTCC
>JBATOB010000238.1:0-11975 GCA_049290655.1 Chromatiaceae bacterium
CTGTAATAAAGATCAAATTCGATGGGGTGGGTGGTCATGCGCAGTTGCGTCACCTCCGTCATCTTCAGGGCAATATAGGCATCGATCAGATCATTGGAAAAAACACCGCCTGCGGTTAGGAAATCACGGTCCTTGTCCAAATAATCCAGGGCCTGATCGAGGGCATGGCAAACGGTTGGGATGGCCTTCGCCTCTTCCGGGGGCAGATCGTAGAGGTCCTTGTCCATGGGATCGCCAGGATGAATTTTGTTCTGGATGCCATCAAGACCAGCCATCATCATGGCGGCAAAGGCTAGGTAGGGGTTGCCCGTAGCATCCGGGAAGCGCACTTCAATACGACGTCCCTTGGGATTACTCACATGGGGGATACGGATGGAGGCGGAGCGGTTGCGGGCCGAGTAAGCCAACATGACGGGGGCCTCGAATCCCGGCACCAAGCGCTTGTAGGAATTGGTAGAGGCGTTGGTAAAGGCGTTCAAGGCACGCGCATGCTTGATGATGCCGCCAATGAAATAAAGCGCGATATCGGACAGACCACCGTATTTGTCGCCGGAGAAAAGGTTCACGCCGTCCTTAGCCAGAGACATGTGGCAGTGCATACCACTGCCATTGTCGCCAACCAAGGGCTTGGGCATGAAGGTGACGGTCTTGCCATAGGCGTGGGCCACGTTCCAGATAGCGTACTTCTGGATCTGGACCCAATCGGCGCGTTGCACCAGGGTGCTGAATCGGGTCCCAATTTCACACTGGCCAGCCGTTGCCACCTCGTGGTGATGGACCTCGACAGGGACGCCCATGTCTTCCAGCGTCAGGCACATGGCGGCGCGCAGGTCATTCAGGGAATCGACCGGGGGGACGGGGAAGTAGCCGCCCTTGATACCTGGACGGTGGCCGATATTGCCATCTTCGTAGGTCCGCTCGGAATTCCAGTCTGCTTCCTCGGAATCAACCTTATAGAAGCAACCCGACATGCTGGCGCCCCAGCGCACATCATCCAGGATAAAGAACTCGGGCTCGGGGCCGAAAAAGGCGGAGTCGGCAATGCCGGTGGATTTGAGGTAAGCCTCGGCGCGCTTACCCAGGGAGCGCGGATCGCGCTCGTAGCCCTGCATGGTGTTGGGCTCCAGGATGTCGCAGCGCAGGATCAGGGTCTTCTCATCCGCGAAGGGGTCCATCACCGCCGTGTTGGCCTCGGGCATGAGCACCATATCGGACTCCTGGATACCCTTCCAGCCGGCGATGGAGGAGCCGTCGAACATCTTCCCTTCCGTGAAGAAGTCGTCGTCCACCACGTTGATGGGCATGGAGACATGCTGCTCCTTGCCGCGGGTATCGGTGAAGCGCAAGTCGACGAACTTCGCTTCGTTTTCCTTGATCATTTTCTGTACGTTGGAAGGCATGGGGGTCTCCGGTTCGAGTGCTTGGGATTCTGGGGTAAGGGGGAGTGAGACTCAGCTCGCGGGAAATCAAATAATCCTTGGGTCGCCGCTGGCGCGGACATGGCAATTGCTATGCAGATCACATGCCAAGACAGCCCTGAGTACTGGGCGGGCCAGATGAGGGGGGATCGCCTGCTGGCCAGTAAGCTTTCCGCTCTATTACCGGCGGGCCAATTTTGAGGTATCTGGCCGCAGCCGGGCCTGCCGCGCCCCAAGTCAGGACGCCCTCTCAGGCTAACGCACCAAATAGGTGCGCGTCGGACCAAATAGAGGGTCACGCGGTGGAAACGGGCATCATCCTTAACGGCCTCCTGGAGCCTTTCGCCCAGGATCCGTACCTTATCCGGATCTCCATCACAAACCGCCAAGGGCAGAATGACCTCCACCTCAATGCGGCCGCCAAGACAATGCAATACCACCCCCTGGCGATGACTTTCCCAGCCAGTGCCGGTCGAGGCGAGCCAGGCTTCGGTGCGCAGGGGTAAATCCATGGTAGGAGGGGCCGTCTCATCGTCCTCAGGATCGATATGGACAGTGACGTCGGTAATCTCGTCGATCTCCCGCTTGAGGTGCTGCTCGACCAGAATGGCGATGGCGTGGCCCTCGGAGACACTGATGGTGGGATCAACAAGGAGGTGGACATCCGCGGAGGCATGCCCGCCATGTTTGCGGGTGCGCAACATGTGCACATCACGTACCCCTCCCACCGAGGCGGTCGTGGACTTGATGTGGGCGAGCCGCTCGGCGTCCAGGCTGCGGTCGGCCAGTTCATGCATGGCATCGTAGCCCATATCCCAGCCCACCTTGGCGATCATGTAGGCCACCAGCACGGCGGCGATGGCGTCAAGGTAGTTGAGCCCCATCATGGCGCCACCGACGCCAAGGCAGACAACCACGAAGGAGATGGCATCTGACCTGTGATGCCCAGGCATGGGCGCGGAGCATGTCGGAACGGACCTGCTTGGCATCATGGATGGGTTACCAGTAGAGCCACTCCTTGAGTACAACGGACGCGCCCGCCAGATACAGGGCCAGAGAGGTCGGGACCAGGAGTTCGTCCGGGTTAAACAAGCGCTCACCGGCACTCCAGACGATACCTGTGGCCACGGCGATGAGGATGGCTCCAAAGGAGAGCGTAGCCACGGTCTCGTAGCATAGGGATGCTCCTCGTCCGGGGCCTGGCTGGCATGGTGGCTGGCAAACCAGACCAACCCATCGGCGATCAGATCCGAGAGGGAATGGACGCCATCGGCGATCAGGGCTTGGGAATTGGCCAAGTATCCGCCCACCAGCTTGGTGCCAGTTTTAGCAACACATTGACGACACCGCCGACAATATAGGTACGGGCCGAGGCCCGCGCCCGCTCAATGCGGGCTTCGTGATGGCGGAATGACCTGTGCAACGGCTATACTTTAATCCTTTTTTACACTTAGCGAAGCCGAGGATATGGATCGTGGCGGGGACGAACGACGACATGACGACGTTTCAGGGCCTAATCTTTGCTCTGGAACGTTTTTGGGCGGATCAGGGCTGTGTTATTTTGCAGCCTTATGATATGGAGGTCGGCGCGGGCACCTTCCACCCCGCTACCTTTCTGCGCTCCATCGGCCCCGAACCTTGGCGCTGCGCCTATGTTCAGCCCTCGCGGCGGCCTACTGACGGGCGTTATGGCGAGAACCCGAATCGGCTGCAGCATTACTATCAATATCAGGTAGTCCTTAAGCCCTCCCCATTAAATATTCAGGATCTCTATCTCCAATCCTTGCGAACTTTAGGTATTGATCCCCTGGTCCACGATATCCGCTTCGTGGAGGACAACTGGGAGTCGCCGACCCTGGGGGCCTGGGGGCTGGGTTGGGAGGTCTGGCTCAATGGCATGGAGGTGACCCAATTCACGTATTTTCAGCAGGTTGGCGGCCTTGACTGCCGCCCCGTCACCGGCGAGATCACTTACGGTCTAGAGCGTATCGCCATGTACCTTCAGGGTGTTGAGAGCGTTTATGACCTGATCTGGACCCAAGCTGGCAACCGTGTGGTGACCTACGGCGATGTATACCATCAGAACGAAGTCGAGCAATCCGCTTTCAATTTTGAACACGCTGATATCGAGACCCTGTTCAGGCAATTCGATCATTGCGAGCAACAAAGCCAGTATTTGATCGGCCAAGGCTTGCCACTGCCAGCTTATGAGCAGGTTCTCAAGGCCTCTCACACCTTTAACCTCTTGGACGCCCGCAGCGCCATCTCGGTAACGGAACGTCAACGCTTCATTCTGCGGGTCCGCGCCTTGGCGAGAGCCGTGGCCCAGGCCTATTACGAGCGCCGGGAGGCCCTAGGCTTCCCCATGTTGAACCCGATCGCCGCCAGCGCGGGATAAGGAGAAGATCATGGTCGAGACCCGCGATCTGCTGGTCGAAATCGGGACCGAGGAGTTGCCGCCAACCGCCTTGCACCGCCTGTCCCAGTCCTTCGCCGAGGGCTTCAAGGTGCAGTTAGCCCAACACCACTTGGGTCATGGCGCCGTTGAGACCTTTGCCACTCCCCGTCGCCTGGCATTGCTGGTCAGGGATCTGGAAACCGCCCAACCGGATCAGGAACTGGTTCGGCGTGGTCCATCCATTAAGGCGGCCTTCGACGCCACAGGCCAGCCAACTCCAGCCGCCATGGGTTTTGCCCGCTCCTGTGGGGTCGAGATGGCCACGGTGGAACAGGAAGAAACCGATAAGGGGGCCTGGCTAGTCGTTCGCCAAAGGCAAGCGGGGCGAGCAACCAGAGAACTCCTGGCGCCCATGGTAGAACGGGCCCTGGCCAGCCTGCCCATCCCCAAGCGCATGCGCTGGGGTGATCGGGATGATGAGTTTGTGCGCCCCGTACATTGGGTGGTTTTACTATTTGGGGACGAGCAAGTCGAGGGACAGGTTTTGGGGGTCGTGATCGGCCGTGAGACCTATGGACATCGCTTCCACCGGCCGGGGGCCATGCGTCTTTGGGTGCCGGGGGACTACGCAGACTTACTACGGGAAACCGGCCGCGTCGAGCCAGACTTCAACCTGCGCCGTGAACATATCCGCCAACAAGTCCAAGCCCTGGCGGTGGAGGCTGGGGGGTATGTCGTGATGCACGACGAACTCCTCGACGAGGTCACCGCACTGTGCGAGTGGCCCTCCGCCATCCTGGGGGGCTTTGACCCCAAGTATCTCGAAGTACCCGCCGAAGTACTGATCGAGACCATGCAGAAGAACCAGAAATATTTTCCTCTGCGCTCCGCGGACGGGTCTCTGTTGCCCAAGTTCATCACCATCGCCAACATCGAGAGTCTGGATCCTGGCGAGGTAAGAAAGGGCAATGAACGGGTCATCCGGCCCCGCTTCGCGGACGCCGCCTTCTTTTGGTCCCAGGATCTCAAGCATCCCCTTGAGTCTTATGGTGAGCGCCTAAATACCCTCGTCTTTCAGGATAAATTAGGCACGGTGGCGGAGAAATCCCAGCGCGTGGCCCAAATTGCCCGCTATATCGCAGGCATCCTGGGTTATAACGAGGATCTTGCGGCGCGGGCGGCCCATCTGGCCAAATGTGACCTCATGACCTCCATGATCTTCGAGTTTGGCAGTCTGCAGGGCATCATGGGGCGTTATTATGCCGAGCATGCCGGCGAGAATCCTGCGGTCTGTGCCGCCATGGAGGAGCAGTATCTGCCCCGCCACGCCGGAGATCGACTGCCCGTCACGGACTGCGGGCGCATTCTCTCCCTCGCCGAAAAGCTCGACACCCTGGTTGGCATCTTCGCCATTGGCCAACGGCCCACGGGGGTCAAGGACCCCTATGCCCTGCGCCGCGCTGCTATCGGTATCTTGCGCCTGCTCATCGAAACGCCGCTTGACCTGGATCTGCGGGAACTGCTGGATTTCACCGCTCAGGAGTTTCGCACCAAACTTGATGCCACTGCTGCTGCTGGTGAGGTTTTTGACTATGTGCTGGAACGGCTTAAGGGCTATTGCCAGGACCACGGCCTTGCCGCCGACCAGGTTGATGCCGTTCAGGCGGTCGGGGTGCGCGTACCCAGCGATATTTATCGTCGCATCCTAGCGGTGCGCGACTTTAGCCAACTACCCGAAGCCGTGGCCCTGACGGCAGCCAATAAGCGTATTCGCAATATCCTCAAGAAGAGCGAAGAAAAACCGGGCGACCACGTCGATCAGACTCTCTTGGTCGAACCAGAGGAAATCAGCCTGACGGCACGAATCCGCGAACTGGGTCCCCAAGTCAGGTCACTGATTGAGATCGGTGATTATGCGGGCACTTTGCGGATTTTGGCCGGCCTCAGGCCAGAGGTGGATGCCTTCTTCGATCAGGTGATGGTCATGGCCGAGGACCCGCGCGCGCGCGCCAACCGTTTGGCCCTGCTTGCCGGTCTTGAGGGTCTCTTCCTGGGAGTAGCGGATATCTCCCGCTTGCAACCCATGGGGCAATGAGAACAGGCGGGGTATCGAGGTTATATGAAGCTAATCATTCTCGATCGCGATGGAGTCATCAACCATGATTCGGATGACTATATTAAGTCACTGGAGGAATGGGTTCCTATCCCCGGCAGTCTGGATGCCATGGCCCGTCTCTATCACGGTGGTTATCGAATAGCCATCGCCAGCAATCAATCTGGACTGGGGCGGGGATTATTCTCCATCGATGATCTCAACGCCATACATCGCAAATTGGCGCGAGAACTTGGGTCTCAAGGCGCTCAAGTGGAGGCCATTTTTTTCTGTCCTCACGCCCCCGACGCCAAGTGTGCTTGCCGTAAACCCTTGCCGGGCCTGTTGCATGAGATTGCCGGCCGACTCCAGATCGACCTAGCCGGAGTACCCTGCATCGGCGATTCCTGGCGAGACCTGGAGTCGGCACTGGCGGTAGGGGCTTCCCCCGTCCTGGTACGCACCGGTAATGGCCAGAAAACCTGCATCAATCACGCGGGCGAACTAGATAACATCCCTGTTTTCTCCGACTTAGCGGCGGCGACGGATTTTCTTCTGGCGACATGAGGTGATGGCCATGTTGGTGGTGTTGAGATCCTTCATCTACATGGTTTTCCTGAGCCTGACCACACTGGTCATAGCGCCGTCCCTGTATGTGCTCAAGTGGGTCCTCCCCTTCCCCATGCTGGCGAAACTCGGGAAACTGTGGGGCCGAATAAACCTGGAAGCGGTCGGCGTCATTTGCGGACTCAGGTACCGGATTCACGGCTGGGAAAAGCTGCCAAGGGAAAATTGTATCGTCCTGAGCAAGCACCAATCGGCATGGGAGACCATCGCCTTGCGAGGCCTGCTTCCGGCTGCCAACACATGGGTTATCAAGCGGGAATTACTTTGGATTCCATTATTCGGATGGGGCATGGCGGCCTTGGACCCCATCGCCCTCGATCGGAAGGCGGGACGCCAAGCCATCAAACAACTTCTTCAGGAAGGGCGTCAATCGCTTGAGGCTGGCCGTTGGGTGGTCATCTTCCCTGAGGGGACACGAACCGCACCTGGCGAGCACATCAAATATAATCTGGGCGGGGCCATGCTCGCCGAGAAGACGGGCTACCCCATTTTGCCGATCGCCCACAATGCGGGGGTTTTCTGGAGACGACGTGGACTTCACAAATACCCTGGGATCATCGACCTCGTCATCGGTGATCCCATCCCCACCCAAGGACTCAAGGCTAGCGAGATTAATCGGCGCGTAGAGGAATGGATCGAAGGGACTGTAGCTAGTTTGCCGCAGACTCGCTGAACACAACCCCCTGCGGGTCTCGCGGATTCTAAATCCCTCTCAACCACCAGAGAGGCTATACAGAGCATTCAAGCCACCATCCCCAAACTAAATATCAATATTTCCTGCCCGCAAAGCATTACGTTCGATAAATTCCCGACGTGGCTCGACCTGATCCCCCATCAGGGTCGTAAATATCTGATCCGCCGCCACGGCATCCTCAATAGTCACACGTAGCAGTCGCCGAGTCTCGGTATTCATGGTCGTGTCCCAGAGTTGATCAGGATTCATTTCCCCCAGACCCTTATAGCGCTGGATATGATAGTAGCGTCGGACCTCGTCCATCATCCAATCCATGGCCTCGCCGAAGTTGGATACCAGGCGAGTCTTGTCTCCGCGCTGGACATAGGCGCCTGTTGACAGCAGTCCGTTCAGCTTGTCCGCCAAAAGCATGATCCGGGCATAATCCCCGCCCCGAAAAAACTCAAAGGGCACATAACTGGTCTCGGGAATTCCATGTCGCAAGCGGGTGACGACCAGTCCTGGATAGGCGGGATCGTCCACGGTCGTCGGTTCCACCAAAAAGCGTTCACCGGGGACGGGCCGAGCATTCAGCAGATCCCTCATTTCGACCAGCCAAGCATCAAGATCAAACCCGGCATCCCCGAGACCCCGCCCGTAGGGTGAAAGGGAGAGCAGGGTTCCCAAAAAGGCGGCATCATAGCGACCCGTCAGCCTGTGGACGATAGCACGGTATAGCTGATGGTCACGCGCCAGTTCCTCGAGGGCAGTTGCCGCCAGTGGTGGCGCCTCGGCCGAGATGAAGAGCAGGGCACCATCGAGGGCTGTCTGCAACAGGGCCGCGTTCAGTTCCGCGTCCCCAAGCAAATACTGTTCCTGCTTGCCACGCTTGATCTTATAGAGGGGTGGCTGAGCAATATAAATATGTCCGCGCTCAACCAGTTGCGGCATCTGGCGATAAAAAAAGGTTAGCAACAAAGTCCGGATGTGGGCGCCGTCGACATCAGCGTCGGTCATGATAATAACCCGGTGGTAACGCAGCTTATCTGGGTTATAGTCCTCCAGACCAATGCCGCACCCAAGGGCCGTGATAAGGGTCCCCACCTCTGCTGAGGATAACATCTTGTCGAACCGGGCTTTTTCCACATTCAATATTTTGCCCTTAAGGGGCAATATGGCCTGGAAGGCACGATCACGACCCTGTTTGGCCGAACCACCGGCAGAATCACCCTCGACCAGATAGAGTTCGCATTTGCTTGGATCGCGTTCCTGGCAATCGGCTAACTTCCCGGGAAGACCGGCGATGTCCAGTACACCCTTGCGGCGCGTCAAATCGCGCGCCTTACGAGCAGCTTCGCGGGCACGCGCGGCCTCCAGCATCTTGTTGGAGATGGTTTTAGCCTCACCGGGATGCTCCTCCAGGAAGGTATCCAAATTTTCCACCAGCAGGGCCTCAACCACCCCCTTGACCTCCGAGGACACCAACTTATCCTTGGTCTGGGACGAGAACTTCGGATCCTGGACCTTGACCGACACGACAGCAGTCAGACCTTCTCGAGCATCATCGCCGACCGTTTTGATCTTGTTCTTCTTGGCCAACTCCTCGCGTTCTATGTACTGATTGAGGGTACGCGTCATACCAGCACGGAAGCCAGCCAGATGCGTGCCGCCATCGCGCTGGGGTATGTTATTGGTGTAGCAAAAAATGGTCTCTTGGAAGGATTCATTCCATTGCAAGGCAACCTCCACCTGGATGCCTTGACGCTCGGCAACGAAGTAGCAAACCGTGGGATGGACTGGAACCTTATTGCGATTCAGGTGGTTGACGAAGGCCCTAATCCCCCCCTTGTATTCAAAGACATCTTCGCGCCCACTGTTCTCATCACTTAACACGATGCGAACACCGGAATTCAGAAAGGATAACTCCCGCAGACGCTTCGCCAGGATGTCATAGTGGAATACCGTATCGGTAAAGATTTCGGTTGAAGGCTTAAAATGGATCTCGGTACCGGTGAGGTTGCTTGCACCCACCTCTTTGAGGGGGTACTGAGGGTCACCCAGAACATAATCCTGAACATACTCTTTGCCATCACGATGGATGCTTAAGGTAAGGCGTTCCGACAAGGCATTGACCACTGAGACGCCAACCCCATGTAGTCCGCCAGAGACCTTGTAGGAATTGGCGTCAAACTTCCCTCCTGCGTGGAGAATCGTCATGATCACCTCGGCAGCCGACCGCCCCTCTTCCAGGTGAATATCGACCGGGATACCGCGCCCATCATCGTTGACCGTGATCGACTGGTCGGAGTGAATCTTAACCTTGATATTGGTGCAATGGCCCGCCAAAGCCTCGTCGATAGAGTTATCGACGACCTCGAACACCATGTGATGCAGGCCAGTGCCATCATCCGTATCCCCGATGTACATGCCCGGACGCTTGCGTACCGCATCTAGCCCGCGAAGAACCTTAATATTAGAGGAGTCGTAGCTCATGGAATGCCTGGATTGTTTTTGCGCCGGATTGCCGACCTGGAGGTCTATTTTACCCGAATCAGCCCAGGCGTGGCCGGGAGGAAAGGGGGTATTCAGGCTAACCGATGATTGTACCCCGTTCCACGTGGAACATAGCCCCGCCAGCATAGCCCTTTGGGATCTCGCCAGGGCAGGCGACAGCGGTAATAAATGCCTGGCCAGGGAATGCAGTTATGGCTTGTAGAATAGACCTCATGGCGTGAGCGTCTGGTTCAGCCCCGATATCATCAAGGAGCCAGATACAAGGAGGACCACCCATGTTTAACCAATGACGCTGAGCAGCAAGCTGCAGGAGAAACACCAGGGATTTAGTTTGGCCCCGTGATGGCAAGGCTTTCCGATCATGGAAACATACAGAAAAGTCGGCGCGGGGCGGACCATAAAAGGTGAATCCCCGATCTTGATCTGCCTTAAGGTTCTCAGACAGGATATTCATAAGATTGGTGTTCGCTGGCCACCCGGAACGAAACTCGATTCCGGGGGAAATCCCAAATCCCTTAACTACTGCCGGGGCATGAAGAATACCGTCGAGGTTTTCCAAGAAGTGGCGGCGAAATTTGGTTAAGGTCTCGGAGAGCCGACAATAGTCGGCATCCCAGACGGCATATCCTCTAGCACCATTTCGCAGCCAGGCATTTCTTTGTCCTAGGACCCGTCTAAAATCGGCGAGCATCCGACCATAACTTGGTTCCACGTGGAACAGGTTCCAATCGAGAAAGAGGCGCCGCAAACCAGGCTGGCCCTCCAACAATTGCTGGGAATTATCGGCAATCAAACGAACATGGAAACACCGCCGCAAATGCTGAATTCCTGAAACAATCTGCCCATTCTCCTGAAAAAGCGACCCGTCATGTGACCGAGTCATTTTGAGATGCGTCAACGACCCACCATCTTCGGAAGAACGCAGGAGGGCTGAGACTTCGAGAAATTCCCTACCAGCCCCAAGCAAGGGACCATGCTTACGGCCCCTGTAACCCCGGCCTCGGGAAATAAGATAGATGGCCTCAAGAATGGACGTTTTACCCGCGCCATTGGCCCCGGTGACCCAATTGGTGGAGGGGTGGGCGCAGATCTCCAGGTGATTGATATTCCGAAGACCCGAGATAGCAATTCTTTCAAGAATCACGGAATCAAGAGGAAATCATAGAAGCATGGGCATCACGACATAGGTTTGATCTTCACGCCCAGCACCACGCATTAAGGCACTACTATTGGACTCGGCAAATCGAATTTCGACGCGGGGTTCATCAATGACGCTCAACACATCAAGCAAATAGCCAACATTAAAACCTATTGCCAGCGGTTCGTCGCTGAATTCAATTTCCATATGCTCCTCCGCCTCCTCCTGTTCCGGATTGTGGGCCTGGAGGGTCAACTCATTCGGTCCGAAACTGAGCCGAATACCCTTGAATTTTTCATTCGAAAGGATAGAGGTGCGCAACAAGGATTGACGTAAAGCACCACGATCCAGTAAGGCAACCTTATCGGCCATCAGGGGGATGACACGTTCATAATCAGGGTAACGGCCATCGATCAGCTTGGATGTCAGCAGGGTATTGCCAATTACGGCGCGCAAAGTACGCTGGGAGAGATCAAGCCGAATTCGCTCACCGCCCGATTCGAGAAGCCGATTGAGTTCATGCACCGTCTTACGCGGCACGATAACCTGGATGGGTTCTTCGATGGGTAGATCTACCATTTGCTCCAACATGGCCAAACGATGGCCGTCAGTGGCTACGGCCGTTACTCCCCGCGCCTGAACCTTGAGGAAAAGCCCGTTAAGGTAATAACGAACATCCTGATTGGCCATGGCGAAGGCCGTCTTGTCGAATAACTCCTTTAGCATACCCTGCTCAAGCTCAATGCTCTGATCGCCACTGGATGTCTCCATCAAAGGATAATCTTCCGCCGGAAGGGTGCTAAGATTAAATCGGCTCTTGCCGGCTGTGATACTGGCTCGCTGGCTTTGCAGCTTGAAAGTAATCTCGGCGTCCTCAGGAATAGCCCGGCAGATGTCGATAAACTTTCTTGCCGGAACTGTGATATCCCCAGGTTCGATGACACTGGCGGCGAGACGGGTACGAATCTCGACCTCACGATCGGTACCCGTAAAGGTCAAGATATCGTCGTCGGCATGAATGTGAATATTGCCAAGTATAGGCAAGGTCTGCCGCTTTTCGACGACGCCACCAACCTTCGTCAGTGCCTGTATCAACCGCTCGCGCTGGGTACAAA
>JBATOB010000239.1:0-2359 GCA_049290655.1 Chromatiaceae bacterium
CCCCAGACCAGGGCCAGCCGCGCGTCGCGGCCGCAGCGCATGCGGTAGTAGCCGTAGCGCAGCGGGTTTTTCTTGTAGAAGTCCTGGTGATATTCCTCGGCCCGCCAGAATTTGCTCGCCTGGGTGATTTCGGTATGGGTGCGCGGGAAGCGCCCGCTGTTTTGCAGGGCATCGCGGCTGGCTTCGGCGATCTGGCGCTCCGTCTCGTTCTGCCAAAAGATGGCGCTGCGGTACGGGGTGCCGGTGTCGCAGAATTGGCGATTGCGGACGGTGGGGTCGATGTGGTGCCAGAAGTAGTCGACGAGCTGGGCGTAGCTGACTTTTTCCGGGTCGTAATAGACCCGTACCGCTTCGGCATGGCCGGTTTCGTCGTAGCTGACCGAGTCGTAGGTCGGGTAGGCCGTCCATCCGCCGGTGTAGCCGGATTCGGCTTCGTAGACGCCGGGCAGTTTTTCGAAGTCCTGCTCGATGCACCAGAAACAGCCGCCGGCAAAGATGGCCGTGGCGCCCGGGCCGGCATAGGCCTTGCCCAACGAGGTGTCCGGTGACTGGGCGCAGGCGGCCAGGGCAAGCGTGACGAGGGCAGCGGTCAACCGCAAAAGTGGGCCAATATTCATGATCGCAGGGCCGGAATTTCGCCGCCCTCAAGGATGAAACTCAAGGCCAGCCCGTTGTTGCAATAGCGCTTGCCGGTCGGCTTCGGGCCGTCGTCGAAGACGTGGCCCTGATGCCCGCCGCAGCGCGAGCAATGGTATTCTGTACGCGGCAGGATGATCTTGAAATCGGTGCGGGTCGCGATCGCGCCGGCGATGGGCTGCCAGAAACTCGGCCAGCCGGTGCCGCTGTCGTACTTTTGGGCGCTCGTGAAGAGCGGCTGGTTGCAGGCGGCGCAGAGGTAGGTGCCGGCCCGCTTTTCCTGATCCAGCGGACTGCTGCCGGGGCGCTCGGTGCCTTCCTCGAAGAGCACGCGATAGGCCTCGGGCGAGAGCAGCTGGAGCCATTCCTCGGGGCGCTTGCGGAGCGGGAATTTTTCGCTGGCGGCGACGGACCAGCCGAAGGGCAGGGCGGGCACGGCGAGCAGGCAGGTGATGCGGTAAATCCATTGGCGACGGTTCATGAGGTTCTCCTGGTTTGGCGTGCTGCCCGGCAGGGCGGCAATCGACTGAGGTTGCGGTTTCTGGTGTTTAGTCGTCGGGGCCGGGGCGATACTTACAAAATCTCCGGCCATGGAGCACTCAGAGGTTGTGAAATATACAGAAACGGCCTTGGTGGGCAGGCATGGGTGAGCGTCTGCTCGCCTGTGGATTATCCGGTGTGTCATGGCAGGAGTTTCTGTCCGGCTTGCCATGGCGCACCAGGAAGCGGCCCCCGCTCGGCGGGTGATAGCAACCGGTTCAGCGGCCATTGCCAGGGCTGTGGGCCTAGGTTGCCCGAGCCCGAGCAGCTCGGGCGCCACGGCGAGGGTGCGCAGCAGGTTGTGGGCGAGGGTGTGGCAGAGCGGCACGCAGCGGACCTTGGCGGTGCCGCGGACCCGGCATGGGCGTCATCCCCGGTTGCGGGCCTGGGCCTTCACGCATTCAGCCGTTGCCGCGCGGTCGCGGTAAATCGCATTGGCGTCATCGGTCGCCATCCGTTGTCGCCCCGCGGCCACGGCGGCACGGTCTTTGGCTTTGGGCGCGGGCGGATCGCTGGCGGGGTCCTTGGGCTGCGGTACCGGTGCATAGACGGTGGTGCGCGCCGCCACGGCATCCAGTTGGTCATAGGCGGGAAAGCCCCCATCGGCCATCTTCATCACCGTGGCCTGGTCGGCGGCGATCTCGGCCTTGAGCGCCGCCACCGGTTGACGGGCGTCTTCGCGGTGCGCTGCCAGGGTGTCACGGCGCCGGAACGAGGCGGCCCCGGCACTGGCCCGCACCCGCAGGCCGTCTTGCGCGACCCGCTGGAGCTTGACGGCCGTGGCCGCCAGCCGGGCCGCCACGCTAGCCGTCAGCCGGGCATCCCCGATGTCCCCGTGGTCAACCCGGACAGCGGACAGGGGGTGATGGTTGACCTGTAGGCCCCCACACCGCCAGCGATCGGCGTCAGCGCTCTGGGTGGCGCGGACGCGGGCACTGCCCAGGCCCTCCAGGGTGGCGGACAACCACCGCGCGCACAGCACTTCCGGGGCAATGGCCGCCCGTCCCGGGCCGCTCTCCACCGCCTTGATCCCGGCAGCGACCGGGTCAAGGTTCGCCTGCGTCATATAGGCCCATCCTAACCGCGCCCGATGCCCTTCCGGCAACAGCGCGTCCAACTCACAGGCCCACAGCTCCAGTTGGTTGCGGTTGGGCATCAGGACCCGCTTTAGATCACGGGAGAG
>JBATOB010000240.1:0-3671 GCA_049290655.1 Chromatiaceae bacterium
GCTCCGCTGGACCAGAAGGTCGGGGAACGGCTCGCGCAGCGGCTGGGCGCCCAGGTGCTGCAGGGGTACGGCCTGACCGAGACCAGCCCGGTCATCTCCGTCAATCGCCTGGGGGATAACGACCCCGGCAGCGTCGGCCCGCCGCTGCCGGGGGTCCAGGTCCGCATCGGCGCCGACGATGAACTACTGGCCCGTGGCCCCTCGGTCATGCAAGGTTACTGGCACGACCCGAAGGCCACCCGCGCCCTCATCGACGAAGCGGGCTGGCTGCACACCGGCGACCAGGCCCGCATCGGTCCGCGCGGACACATCACGATCACCGGCCGCCTCAAGGATGTCCTGGTGCTCTCCACCGGGGAGAAGGTCTCCCCGACCGACCTCGAACAGGCCCTGGTGGCCTCGCCGCTGGTGGAGCAGGTCATGGTCATCGGCGACGGCAGGCCCTATCTGTCCGCCCTGGTGGTCCCCAAGCCCCAGGTCCTGGCACGCATGGCCGCCACCCTCGGACTCGACGGCGCGACCGCCGGCGAGGACCTGAGGCGGCACCCGGCCATCGAACGCGACCTGCTGGAGCGGTTGCAACCGCACCTGAGTACCTTCCCCGGCTACGCCAAACTGGTGCGCCTGGCCTTGGCGGAGGCGCCCTGGACCCTGGAGGACGGCCTCATGACCCCGACTCTGAAACTCAAGCGCCGGGAGATCCTGCGCCGCTACGCGGGCGAGCTGGAGCGACTCTATGTGGGGCATTGAAAGGCGGGACACTGACGTGGCCCTGGTCGTCGGGGCGAGCCTTGCAGCTCCCCCGGCCCTCTCCTCCCCAGTAGGGGCGAGGGGTGGGTATGGCCCCGGCGTCCCGCCGGGAACGGATCCGAACCCCCCCGGGGGGCTGTTGCGATGAATCGTCCGCTGCGTGTCGTGGGGCAGTGGTTGGCGGGCTACCTGACCCGCCCACTGTTCAACTACGAGCCCTATGCGCCGGTCCCCACGGGCCGGCTTCAGGCCCTGCTGGAGCCCGGCGACGTGCTGTTGGTGGAGGGCAACACCCGGGTCAGCACGGCGATCAAGTACCTGACCCAATCCACCTGGTCCCACGCCGCGCTCTACATCGGCGATGCCCTGGGGCAGGGGCTCGACCCCGAGACGGCCCCTACCCTGGTGGAGGCCGATCTCAACGAGGGCGTCATCGTCGTGCCGCTCGCGACCTACGCCCGCTTCAATACCCGCGTCTGCCGCCCCATCGGTCTCACCGAAGAGGATCGCGGGCGCGTCGTTGCCTGCGCCGTCTCCCGGCGGGGTCAGTCGTACGACCTCAAGAACCTCATCGACCTGGCCCGCTACCTGCTGCCCACCCCGCCGGTGCCGTCCTTTCTGCGCCGGCGCATGCTCGCCCTCGGCAGCGGCGACCCCACCCGCGCCATCTGCTCCACCCTCATCGCCCAGGCCTTCCAGAGCGTGCGTTACCCCATTCTGCCCCGCGTGGAGACCCTCTGCCCGCAAGAGCAAGAGACCTGTGCCTACAGCGTCCGGGAGGTCCTGCACATTCGCCACCACAGCCTGTTCACCCCCCGCGACTTCGACCTCTCGCCCTATTTCCGGATCATCAAGCCGGTCGAGGCTATGGGGTTCGACTACCGGACCCTGGTCTGGGGCGACCAGTACCAGGCCGAGCACAGCCCCGGGTCCCCCCATGCGCATTCCTGATTTGATCGCCCATGGAGGCTATCCGCCGCGCTCATCAACACCTCGGCGATGAGCTACGGGGCCATTGCGCGCGGGGCGGGCTGGGCGGGCTGGGCGGAGAGGGGCGGGGTCGCCGATCAGTAATCGCCCGCGAAGGCGCCAGCGTAGAGACTGGCCGCCTCCTTCCCCTCGGCCACCGCCTGGCGCACCGCCGCATCGGTCAGGTCCAGCACACGCAGCTTATCCCCGACCCTGGCCACCGTCTCGATGCGCCGGAAGGCGTGCGGGTGGGCCGCGGCATACTCGGCCAGCCCCCGCAGCTTGGGCAGGGCATCGCTGAACTGGGTGCCGTGCGGGTCCACCAGGTCGGCCACCACCCGTCCGTCCGCCTGCCGGGCGAAGAACAGGAAGTCGGGCCGGACCATCTTGATCTGGCCGTTGTCGGCATAGGCGATCCCCAGCGAATCCTGGGTAGCGCGCGCCGGGTTGCGGTACCACGCCACAAAGCCCGCGCGCCGCATCTCCGCCTGCAACACCTCGCGCTCCCAGTCGTTCAGCACGACCGGGAAGGTGCCGTTCTTGTCGCATAACAGATGGTGCGGATAGGTGGGCAGCGGCGTTTCGGCGCCGTCCGCCTCGCGCAAGGAGGTGGCTTCCATCGCAGACTTCGGCCGGGTCAGGTCGATATCGGTCGGGTCGGCGCTCATGCCCTTGATCAGCCGATAGACGTCCTGGCGCTCATCCGACAGCGCCTTGATCGCCACCCGATAGGTCGTCAGCCAGTCCTTGGCCAGCTTTTCCGCTTCGCCGTCGAGATAGCTTTTGACCTCCGGCACCAGGCCCAGCGCCGCAATATCCACATGCGCGGCCATCAGCGCCTCGTCCTCGGCATCCGCGTCAGGGTGCTGGGCGGCCACCGCCTCGGCATAGGTCCGCGCCAGGTCCGGGCTCAGGCTGCGCGCGGCCCGGCGGTAGGCGTCCTCGATAACCGCATAGTCGGCCGCTTCCCAGAAGTCGTCCAGGGATTTGCCCTGGCCTCTCAGATCCGCGGTCAGGCTCTGGCCCTCGACCCTCAGCACCGACTGGCGCGCGGCGGTGATCTCCTCGGCATAACGCGCCCGGGCCGCATCCAGCACCCGGTGCATTTGCGCGTGGGCCTTTTTACCGGCATCGGCCAGGAGTCCGTCGGCCGCCAATTCGTGCGCGAGCGCGGTCACGCGCTTGACCGGACGCGCGCCGCGCTGGGGCAATGCCTGGGACGGCAGCGCCAGCAACGCCTCCCACACCGCCTCCGGCACGGCGGGGTTGGGCGTCATCTCCTGGGGGTTGATGAGGACGCGCCGGCCGGGCAGCGGCGGGGTGCCGTCATCCCCACCACCCCGCATCAGCGCGTCGGCGACCGCCGCGACCGCCTGGGCATCGAAGAACGGCAACAGGCAATCCACGGCGTTCAGCCGGTCGTTCCCCGGAATGCGTCGGGCCAGCGGAGTGCGCACCATCCGCCCCAGCAACTGTGCCACGTGCGTGCGATCCTTGGCGGGGCGGAAGGAGACCATCACCTCGGCGCGCGGGCAGTCCCAGCCGGTGCTGATGGCATCCTTGGCGAGGAGGACCCGCACCCAGCTTGCATCCTGCACCCGCTCGGGCGAGAGGTAAGGCACCTCATGACCACCGAAAGTCTGAGTGCCGTGCTCGCCGAAGACGTGGGCGATGGCGTCGCCCGGCAGGTCCGGCCACTGCGCGCGGATGGTATCCAGCGCCCGCCCGATGTCATTGCGGTCGGGGGTGTTCGGCACCTGCAGCACCATCAGCGGCTCCACCCGCCGCGCGTCATCCTGCTGCTCGGCGTAGGCGGCCCAGGCCGCGCTGGAGGCCATGATCTTGTCGGTGGCGCGGCGCACCAGCACGGTATCGAAAGGGCCGACATGCCGCGGGCTATCGAGGATGATGGTGTCCTTGAGCAGCCCCGATTCCTGCACCTTGGCCGCGTC
>JBATOB010000241.1:0-5186 GCA_049290655.1 Chromatiaceae bacterium
AGCCCGACGATGAAGGAAAATCCCAGGTTCAGCAGGTGCTCGGGCGAGAACAAGGCCGGATCGGCGGCCTGACCCCTGGCCACGCCAGCGGGCGGGAAGGGCAGTGGCGACTCAGGCGCGGGTGGCGCCAGGATGTCCGCCCCCAGGTTCGCCGGAAAGCTCTCGGTCGGGGGCCGGCCGTGAGCCGGGGTCGCCAGGGCCGGTCCCTCCGACTGACGCGCCAGGTGGGAGCTCGCCGCCACGGCGCCAGCCAGGCCAAGCGCACTTCCCACCAGGGTCAGGGGTCGCATCGCTCGCCCCGCCCCCTGGCTCCCGGCGCCCCATTCAAGACCCCGTCCCGCCTGTTCCGCCTAACGCCGGCGTGGCGGCGGCAGATCGGTGATGGAGCCATGGGCCACCTCCGCCGCCAAGCAGATGGTCTCGTTCAGCGTCGGATGGGGGTGGATGGTCAGGCCGATATCCTCTTGGTCCGCGCCCATCTCCAGGGCCAGGACCGTCTCGCCAATGAGTTCACCGGCATTGGGACCCACGATACCGGCGCCCAGGATGCGTTTAGTGGTGGGATCGAAGAGGAGCTTGGTCAGGCCCTCGTCACGGCCGATACCCAGGGCGCGGCCGCTGGCGGCCCAGGGGAAGGCCCCCTTTTCATAGGCGATACCCTTGGCCTTGGCCTCGTTCTCCGTCAGGCCCATCCAGGCCACCTCCGGGTCCGTGTAGGCCACCGAGGGGATGGTGAGCGGATCGAACAGGGCCGGCAGGCCGGCGATGACCTCGGCGGCGACCTTGGCTTCATGGGTGGCCTTATGCGCCAGCATGGGGTTGCCCACCACATCGCCGATGGCGAAGATGTTAGGGACATTGGTGCGCATATGTTGGTCCACCGGGATGAAGCCCCGCTCGTCCACCGTCACGCCCGCCACCTCGGCGCCGATGAGTTTGCCATTGGGCCGGCGGCCCACCGCCACCAGGACCCGGTCGTAGATATCCTCGGCAGGCGCATCCGGGCCCTCGAAGCCGACCTTGATGCCCTCGGCGGTGGCGCTCATGGCGGTGACCTTGGTACCGAGCATGATGCGGTCGTAGCGCTTGTTGATGACCTTCTCCAGGGGCTTGACCAGGTCCTTGTCGCAACCGGGGATGAGCTGGTCCTGGAGTTCCACGATGTCGATGCGCGAACCCAGGGCCTGATAGACGGTCGCCATCTCCAGGCCGATGATGCCGCCACCGACGACCAGCATGCGAGCGGGGATGTCCGGCAGGGTCAAGGCATCGGTGGAGTCCATGACCCGCGGGTCCTCGTGGGGGAAACCGGGGATCCTCACCGGCGTCGAGCCGCAGGCGATGATGGCCTGGTCGAAGCTGATCCGGACGCGCCCCTCGCGGGTCTCGACGGCGATCCGGTTCGGCGCCTCGAAGCGCCCACTGCCCTGGATGACCTGGACGTTACGCGCCTTGGCCAGACCCGCCAGTCCTCCCGTCAGCTTTTGCACCACCTTATCCTTACCCGCCCGCAGCTTATCCAGATCGATGTCCGGCTCGCCAAAACGCACGCCCAGGTGCGCCAGCTCCGCCACCTCGTTGATGATCTGGGCGGCATGGAGCAGGGCCTTGGAGGGGATGCAACCCACATTGAGACAGACGCCGCCCAGACTCGGGTAGCGTTCGACGAGGATCACCTGTTTGCCCAGATCGGCGGCGCGGAAGGCCGCCGTGTAACCGCCGGGTCCCGCACCCAACACGACCACCTCGGTGGCCATCTCGGTGACGGCGGTCTCGCCCGCCGCCTCGGCATTCAGGACCAGGAGGAGATCGCCCTCCGCCACCCCGTCGCCCGCCTTGACCTGGATCCGGGCCAGAGCACCCGGAGCCGGCGCCGTAATCCCGACGGCCCCCTTGTCACCTTGCAGGGTAATGATGGCTTGATCCCTCAGCACCCGGTCTCCGGGTGCGACCAACACCTCGACGACCGCAACCCGTCCGCCAATCGCGGGAACGCGAACCTCTATGTCGTTGCTCATCTTGTTTATTATCCTCATAATTTTGGTGGTTGGCGGACCGCATCCAGCCAGGCCCGACGTCATGATACTAGGTCGGGGCCCCGAGCGGGCAGGCCCCTGGATATCGCGCCGCGAGACCAAAAATCTGGCATTTGTCTTGCCAAAGACACGAATTAGCGGTCAGAATAAGTTTCCCAAGGGCAAAGCTGGCGACAAGTACTCGCACTAACGCTTTGCATTGTGCTATAAAAGAAATAGCCCTTTTGGCGAAACCCCTATTTTCAAACAACTCTTGGAGAGTTAATCCATGACTAAGATTATTTCCCTTTCCGCCGCCGCCCTCCTTGGCCTGGGTCTCCTGTCTGGCTGCACCGATCAGCAGGCTCGTGACACCGCCGCCGACGCCCTGAAGAAGGCCGAAGCCGCTCAGGCTTGCTGCGATGCCACCACTCAGCGCGTTGATCGCATGTATCAGAAGATCATGTCCAAGTAAAGCCGGTTCCCCGCGCTTTGCCGGCCTCCCACACGCTGTGGGAGGCCGGTGTTCTCTGCCACCGCCCGCTTCACCGCATGCCAATCCAAATTTACCTCCGGGGACTGAGCCAGTCGCGCCGGAACCACCTCGTGCAATGACGCCGCGGTCCCCTCGGGATCACGATGCACCTCCAAATACAAATCCTCCCCGCGCCAGCCAAACTTGTAGGGCTGTTTGACGATGGTAATGGGTTCGTTGACCGACACCATGGGGAAGAGCTGTGATACCCCCTCCGGGTACATGCGGATGCAGCCGCGACTCACCTCCATGCCCAGGCCCCAGGGCTTGTTGGTGCCATGAATCAGGATGCTCGGCGCGCTGGTGCGCAGGGCGAACTCGCCCAAGGGGTTATCGGGGCCGGCCGGCACCACCGCCGGCAGGGGTTCGCGTCCCTCCTTGGCGCGATCGGCGTGGTGGGCCGCCGTGGGCGTCCAGGTCGGGTCCTTCACCTTGGACGTAACCTTGAAATGCCCGAGCGGCGTATTGAGACCCTCGCGGCCAACGCTGATAGCGAAAGTCGCCACCTCCTTGCCGTTGCTGGGGTAAAAATAGAGGCGCTTCTCCGCCAGATTGAGCACGATGCCCTGATGCGGCGCATCCGGCAGGACGAAGCTCTCCGGCACCAGGACGTCATCCCCCGCCTTGGGCACCCAGATATCCACCTTCTGATTGGCCAGGCGCATGTCGTCATAGCCCATGTTGTTCTGACGGCCGATGTCGAGAAGGGTGTCTTCCTTGCGGCTCTTTACATAGAATGCCCGACCAACGACCTCCTGGTTAGGGTCGGTCAATTTGAAGATGGCGGCGTCGGCGGACAGGGTCCAGCCAGACGCCATCAGGGCCAGGCTCACGCCCGCCGCCAGGGGGGACAGTGCCCGCCCCTTACTCAATTCCAAGATTTGTCTTTTCACGAATTTCACAGCCTCATGGATTTCGATGTCTAAGCCCTCGCCGCTCTCGCACGTTCGCAACATTGGCATCGCCGCTCACGTGGACGCCGGCAAGACGACCTTGACGGAAAGGATACTGTTTTATACCGGCGCTTCCCACAAAATTGGCGAGGTCCATGACGGCGCCGCCCACATGGACTACATGGCCGAGGAGCAGCGGCACGGCATCACCATCACCTCCGCCGTCACCAAGGCCCCCTGGCAAGGCCATTTGCTCCAGATCGTCGATACCCCGGGCCATGTGGATTTCACCGTCGAGGTGGAGCGCTCCATGCGTGTCCTCGACGGCGCCATCCTGGTCATCGACGGCGTGCGCGGCGTCGAGCCCCAAACCGAGACGGTCTGGCGCCAGCGCTGCCGTTTCAACCTCCCCGTCCTCTTCTTCGTCAACAAGATGGATCGCCCGGGGGCGGATTACCGCCACAGCCTGGACAGCCTGCGCCAGCGGCTGGGCGCCGAGCCGGTGCCGGTGACCATTCCCCTGCTGGAAGGTACCTTAGACCGCCCCTCCGTGGTGCATTTGATCGAGCGGCGCCTCATTGGTTTCACCGGCGATCAGGGTACCGACCTGATCGACGAACCCTGCCCCGATGACATCTGGGACCAATTCGCGGACGAACGCGAGGCCTTGCTCATGGCCTGCGCCGAGCAGGACGAGGATCTGGCCGACCGCGTCCTCTCCGGCGAGGACCCGGAGCCGGAGGAGCTGTGGACCGCCCTGCGCCAGGGCACCCTGGCGGGGACCCACTTCCCCTGCTTTGGCGGCAGCGCCCTGCGCAATCTGGGCGTCCAACCCCTCCTCGATGGCGTCATCAAGTTGCTCCCCGCCCCCCTCGACCGCCCGCCCTCCCTGGCCCTGAGGCCGGATGGCGGCGAGGAAGAGGTGGCCATGGACGCCAAGGGGTCCCTGGTCGCCCTGGCCTTCAAGGTGCAGATGTGGGAGGGCCGCCGCCACGTCTTTGCCCGCCTCTACCGCAGCCAGCTCAAGCCCGGCGACAAGGTCCAGTTCCTGACCGCCGACGGGCGCATCCTCACCGAGTTGGTGTCGCGCATCTTCGATGTGGATGCCGGGCGTAAGACCGCCCTGGACCTGGCCAAGGCCGGCGATATCGTCCTCCTCGCCGGCCTGCGCCACGCCACCACCGGCGACACCCTCTGCACCCCCGGCCACCTGCTACGCCTGGAGCGCATCGAGGCGCGCGAGCCCGTGCTGGGCCTGGCGATCGAACCGACCGCCGGCACCGATGAGGACAAGCTTCTGGAGGCCCTGCAAAAGGTCCTGGAGGAGGACCCGACCCTGCGCCTGGAAGAGGACCCGGAGACCGGCCAGCGCCTGCTGCGCGGCATGGGCGAGTTGCACCTGGCCATCGTCATCGAGCGCCTGGACCGCGAATTCCGCGTCGGGGTACGCAGCGGCCGGCCGGCGGTGGCGGTACGCGAGACCATCCTCGGCTCGGGCACCGGCGACCAGATCCATGCCACGCCCCCCATCATCGAGCAAAGGATTCCGGAACGGCGGGCGCGGGTGGTAGTGGCCGTCGAGGCCCGGGGTCGGGGTACCGGGACCCAGATCTCGGACGACATCCCCGAGGTCCTGCCCGCGGGGGCGACCCTGAACCTGGAGCAGGCGGCGGCGGTCCGCGCCGGCATGCATGCCGCCCTAGAGTCCGGTCCCCTGCTAGGAACGCCCGTCGAGGACGTGGC
>JBATOB010000242.1:0-3208 GCA_049290655.1 Chromatiaceae bacterium
GCCAAGAGCCCCGAACTGCGGGGTGTCGACTTCCAGCGGGGCCCCGCCGGCGAGGGCCGGGTCCTGGTGAAACTGCCCAGGCCGGATACCCGCGCCACCGTCGCGGAGCAGGGGGGCAAGGTGGTCGTCGAGGTCCTGGATACCTCCTTGCCGGCGCGTCTGCGCCGCCGGCTGGACGTGGTGGATTTCGGCACCCCGGTCGTCGCCATCGAGTCCCGCCCCCAGGGTCGTGACGTCGCCATTACCATCCAACCCACCAAGAATTACGAATATCTGGCCTACCAGGTCAACGAACTCTTCACGATTGAATTCCGCATCCTCACCCAGGAACGGCAGGAACGGAAAAAGCGAGACCAGACCACCTTTAGTGGCGATCGGTTGACCCTCAATTTCCAGGACATCGAGGTCCGCGCCGTGCTACAGCTCCTGGCGGACTTTACCGGGCTCAACCTGGTCGCCAGCGATTCCGTCAAGGGCAATGTCACCCTGCGCCTCAAGAACGTGCCCTGGGATCAGGCCTTGGATATCATCCTCAAGTCCAAGGGCTTGACCATGCGCCAGAAGGGCAATGTCATCATGATCGGCCCCACCGAGGAGGTCATGGCCCGCGAGGAGCAGGAGTTGGCGGCGACGCAAAAGATCGAGGAGTTGGTCCCTCTCCGTACCGAGAATATCCAGATCAATTACGCCAAGGCCACGGATATCGCCAAGTTATTGGCGTCCCAGCAGGTGACCAAGGTCTCGGGTAGCCTCCAGCAGGGGCAAGCCCAGGGCGAAGAGGAAGAGTCCCAGGCCCGGGGACTCCTATCCAGCCGGGGCAGCGTCACCGCCGATGAGCGCACCAACACCCTGCTCGTCCAGGACACGGCTGAAAAGCTCGAGCAGATCCGCTTGCTCGTCGCCCGCCTGGACGTGCCCCTGCGCCAGGTCATGATCGAATCGCGCGTCGTCATTGCCTCCGATAATTTCGCCCGTGAACTGGGGGTGCGTTTCGGCGCCAATCGCCTCCAGGTCAATGAGAACAAGGGCGATTTCAATGAAATTTATGGTGGACGCCCGGGTACGCTTTCGGGTGACAATTATTGGGGGACCACCGTCGATAACACGGTGCCCCTGATGGTTGATTTACCCGCCGCCAATCCCACCAGCGCGATTAACTTCCTCATTGGCAAGATTGGCAGCTATCTGCTGCAGCTCGAATTGACCGCCATGCAGCAGGAAGGCCGGGGTGAAATCATCTCGAATCCAAGGGTCATTACCTCCGATAAGCAAAAGGCGAAGATCGAGGTTGGCCAGCAGGTCCCGGTCGTTACCCCGGGCACCCAAAACGAACCGCCCACCGTGAAGTATCAGGATGCCACCCTCAAGCTCACGGTGACCCCCCACATTACGCCAGACAATCGCATCCTCATGGCCTTGAGGGTGACCAAAAACGAGGCCGACGAGGCCTTGAAAGTCGATGGCAATCCCTACATCAATAAAAGATCCGTTGAAACCAATGTGCTCGTCGATAATGGCGAGACGGTCGTCCTGGGCGGGGTGTTCGAGCGGACCCGGTTCACGAGCAAAGAGCAGGTACCCTGGCTTGGCAACCTGCCGATTGTTGGCAATCTGTTTAAGAATGATGCACGCAAGGAAACCAACAATGAATTGCTCATCTTTGTTACCCCCAGAATTCTCCAGCCGGAGTTAAAATCGCGTTGAAACCGGGCTGTCATTCATCCCTAACTCCCCACGCGCCTTCCTAATCCGAAAAAGCATGCGTCCATGAAGCGGTTAAACAACATCTTTCTCATCGGCCCCATGGGGGCCGGCAAATCCACCATCGGCCGCCAGCTCGCCGAGGCCCTGTCATTCCGATTCGAGGATAGCGATCACGAGATCCAGCGCCGCACCGGGGTGGACATCTCCACCATCTTCGAATACGAAGGCGAGGAGGGCTTTCGCAACCGCGAGCAGCAGGCCATCGCCGACCTGACCAACCAGGAGGGCATCGTCCTGGCTACCGGTGGCGGCGCCATCCTCCGGGAGGTCAGTCGCCAGAATCTGGCGGCCCGCGGCGTGGTGATCTATCTCCATTGCAGCCCCGAGCAGCAATTTTCCCGCACCAACCGCGATCGCAACCGGCCTCTGCTGCAGACGGAAGACCCGCTCGAACGTCTGCGTCAACTCATGGACGAGCGCGAACCTTTCTACCGCCAGGTCGCCGATCTGGTCGTCTCCACCGAGAAGCGTGGCACCGCCTCCGTCGTCAAGGAGATCCGCCGCCGCCTCGAGACGGAATTGTCATGACCCCCTTGTCACCCTCCTAGCGCCGATGACCAGAAGCCTCCAGGTCGCCCTCGGCGACCGCGCCTATCCCATCCACATCGGCCAACAACTGCTGGCCGATCCAGGCTGGTATCAGCCCCATATCCGTGGCCGCCAGGTCATGATCGTCACCAACGAGACGGTCGCCCCCCTCTATCTGGCCCAGATCGGTCAGGCCCTGGCCGACTATCAGGTGGCGCAAGTCATACTCCCGGATGGCGAGCAATACAAAACCCTGGAGGTCTGGAACCGCATTTTCGACGGCCTGCTAGGTAACCGCTGCGGCCGGGATTGCACCCTTATCGCCCTGGGCGGGGGCGTGGTGGGCGACATGGCCGGCTTTGCCGCCGCCTGCTACCAGCGCGGCGTCGCCTTCATCCAGGTTCCTACCACGCTACTGGCCCAGGTCGATTCCTCCGTCGGTGGCAAAACTGGCGTCAATCACCCCCTCGGCAAGAACATGATCGGTGCCTTCCACCAACCCGGCGCCGTCATCATCGACACCGACACCCTCAACACCCTGCCGGACCGGGAAATCGCCGCCGGGCTCGCCGAGGTGATCAAATACGGACTCATTCGCGACCCGGCCTTCTTCACCTGGCTGGAGGCCCGGATGTCCGCCCTCCTGGCCCGCGACAGCGAGGCCCTGGCCGAGGCCATCGAGCGCTCTTGCCAGAACAAGGCCGAGGTGGTGGCGGCGGACGAACGGGAGGCCGGCCAGCGCGCCCTCCTCAACCTCGGCCACACCTTCGGTCACGCCATTGAGACCGGCATGGGCTATGGCACCTGGCTCCATGGCGAGGCCGTCGGCGCCGGCATGTGCCTGGCCGCCGATCTCTCCCACCGCCTCGGCTGGCTCGCCACCGCCGACCTGGCCCGCGCCCGTGCCCTCATCGCC
>JBATOB010000243.1:0-6682 GCA_049290655.1 Chromatiaceae bacterium
GGCGGGCACCGCCTCCTGCATGAAGCGGCCACGCTGGGCCACCAGGACCACGGCATCGGCGAAGCCCAGGGCCCCGGCGCAGACCAGGGCGGTGAACTCGCCCAGGCTATGACCCGCCATCCAGGCCGGCGCAAGGCCGCCCGCCTGGTTCCAGACCCGCCAGACGGCGACGCCCGCGGCGAGCATGGCGGGCTGGGTGATATCGGTGCGATCGAGCAACTCCTTGGTGCCCTGACTGGATACTTGCCAGAGATCCATGCCCAAGGTATCCGAGGCCTCGGCGAAGGTCTCGCGCACCAGCGGCCATGACGCCGCCAGTTCACCCAACATGCCGACGGACTGGGACCCCTGCCCCGGAAAGATGATGGCGATCGGTTTGCTCATGGAAGGATTCGTCGCGAGAACAAGAGGTTCAGAAGCGCGCCAACACCGTACCCCAGGTAAAGCCCCCGCCGAAGCCCTCCATGAGGATGGTTTGGCCACGCTGGATGCGCCCGTCGCGCACCGCCGTATCAAGCGCCAGGGGGATAGAGGCGGCGGAGGTATTGCCATGCTCGGCCACGGTCACCACCACCTGTTCCATGGGCAGTTCGAGTCGGCGGGCCGTGGCTTGGATGATGCGGATATTGGCCTGATGGGGCACCAGCCAGTCGATGTCGGACTTGTCCATGCCGTTGGCCGCCAGGGTCTCGTCGACGATGCGGCCCAGGGTGCTGACCGCCCAGCGAAAGACCTCGTTGCCGCGCATCTCGAGATAGGGGTCTTCGCAACCACCCCGGCCTATGCCCTTGGGGACTTGCAGCAGATCCTTATAGGCACCATCGGCGCTGATGTGGGTGGAGATGATGCCCGGCTCGTCGGCGGCCCCCAGGACCACGGCCCCGGCCCCATCGGCGAAGAGGATACAGGTCGAACGGTCCTGCCAGTCGAGGAGACGGGACATGGTGTCCGCGCCAATCACCAGGGCGCGCTTGGCGCTGCCGGTACGGATGAATTGATCGGCGACGCTGAGGGCATAGACGAACCCGGCGCAGACCGCCTGAATATCAAAGGCGGGCCCGGCCTTGATACCCAGCCGGGGCTGAATGATGCAGGCCGTGCTGGGAAATATCTGGTCCGGCGTCGTGGTCGCCAGGATAATGAGATCGATCTCGCTCGGGGCGACCCCCGCGGCCTCCATGGCGGCGCGGGCGGCGGCGACAGCCAGGTCCGAGCAGGTCTCCCCCTCGGTCACCACATGGCGCTGGCGGATGCCGGTACGGTCGAAAATCCATTCATCCGTGGTATCGACGATTTCCTCGATATCCTTATTGGTGAGGATTTTCTTGGGCAGATAGCTGCCCGTGCCCAGGATTTGGGAATAGAGCTTCACGCAATCGGCCTTTGTTGGCGTTCGGCATCAAGTTGACCGCCGACGCGGTGGGCGATGCGCTCGGGGATATTACAGTGGATTTCCTTTTCCGCGATATGGATCGCGTTCTCGAAGGCGAGGACATCGGCGCTGCCGTGGCTCTTGATGACAATGCCCCTCAGCCCCAGCAGGCTGGCGCCATTATAGCGACGCGGGTCAAACTTGCGGCGAAAGCGCTTGAGAACAGGCATCGCCGCCAGGGCGGAGAGGCGTGTCCACCAATTGCGATTGAAATTTTCGGTCAGGAAGTGGCGCACCATCTTGGCCAGGCCCTCGCTGGACTTAAGCGCCACGTTACCCACGAAGCCGTCGCTGACCACCACATCCACCCCGCCGAGGTAGATATCATCCCCCTCCACATAGCCAATGTAATTCAAGGAACTGCGGGCCAGGAGCTCATGGGCCCCCTTAACCTGTTCGTTGCCCTTGATCTCCTCGGCACCAATGTTGAGAAGCCCTACCTTAGGCGCGACCAGGCCCTCGACAGCCGTGACGGTCTCGCTGCCCATCACGGCGAACTGGAAGAGGTGCTGGGCCGTGCAATCGACATTAGCCCCCAAATCGAGCAGATGGGTGCTGCCGGTCATGGACGGCACCGAGGTCATGATGGCCGGCCGGTCGATGTTAGGCAGGGTCTTAAGGACAAAGCGAGCCGTGGCCATCAGGGCGCCAGTGTTGCCTGCACTGACGCAGGCATGGGCCTCACCAGACTTGACCAGATCGATGGCGACCCGCATGGAGGAGTCCTTCTTCTGGCGTAGGGCCTTGGAGGGTAACTCGTTCATCGCCACCTCTTGGGAGGCATGGCGAATGCTCAGACGGTCACTGCGCTCACCCGCAGGGATGAACTTAGCGATTTCCTCTTCCTTGCCAACCAGAATGAGGTCCACCTTTTGGGTGGCGCGCAGGTAATTGAGCGCCGCCGGGACCACGACCTTAGGCCCGTGATCTCCGCCCATGACATCCAGGGCAATGGTCAAACGATCCATCACGGCTCAGGCCGCCAGCGCGGACACGGAGGTAGGGAAGGCCTCGACTTCAGTCCTTGGTCTCAATGACCTTGCGGCCACGATAAAAGCCATCCGCGGATACATGATGACGACGATGCACCTCGCCACTTTGGGGCTCGACCGACAGAGTGGGACCGGTAAGTGCGTCGTGGGAACGGCGCATGTCGCGCCGGGAAGAGGTCTTACGATTTTGTGGGACAGCCATTTCTTTCTCCGTGACAGGGATGCCGCCCATCGCCGAAAAGATGAACAGCAACCGCCAATAAATTCAATAATATCCGCGACATCAAGTCGACACCGCGACGTTTTTAGCTCTTCCCGCCCCGACCCAGTTCGCCGAGAATGGCGAAAGGGTGGACACCTCTGGCATCCTCCAGTTCCTCGCCCTCCTCCACCGCCTCCTGGCTAGGAGGGGCGCAATCTCCAGGCTCGTGCATGGCGATCTGCGGCAGGGCAAGCAACAATTCATCCTCGATCAGGTCCAGCAACCGGATCGGTTCCTCGGATACCAACAAGGGGTCGAGATCTTCCGACAGCAGCCGGGCCTCGTCAAGACCGGAAACCAGCGCCAAGCCCAAGGGTGCGGCAACGTCCCATTCGAGGGCGCCCAGGCAACGCTGACAGGTCAGAACCAGTCGCGCCTCGATTTCGCCCCTCAGGGTTGCGCGACCTTCGAGATCGCGCGCGAAGGCCAACCGATAACCGACCTCGCCTTCCGTCTCCCTTAAAGACTCCCGTAACCGCGATAGACCCGACAGAGGCCAGGCCCCGTCAAATTCAGCGCCCGCATCCACGGCTCGCCAAGGGTCGATATAATCGGGAAGCGGCGAAGACATAACCCGCGCAGTTTATGCAGCCCGGCTCCCTTTCGTCAAGAACGGATGCGGCTAAGTCCACATCCGGCTCGCCACGTTAGCCCTTCAGACGTCGAAGGGATGGCGCTTGACGATGGTCTGGGCGCGATCCGGACCCGTCGAGATAATGTCGATGGGCAGGCCCGACAATTCCTCGATCTTGGCCAGATACCGCTGGGCATTGGCGGGCAGGTCCGCGACCCGGGTAGCACCCACCGTGGATTCCGTCCAGCCGGGCATCTCCAGGTAGTGGGGTACGCAGCGGCTCAGGTCCTCCACCGCCGGCGGGGGGGCCGTCAGCAAGTGGCCATCCAATTCAAGGCCAGTGCAGATCTTGAGGGTCTCCAGACCATCCAGTACATCCAGCTTGGTGATGCAGATGCCGGTGATGCTGTTGATGTCGAAGGAGCGCTTGAGGGTCACCATGTCGAGCCAGCCACAGCGGCGCTTGCGCCCGGTGGTGGCGCCGAATTCAAAGCCCTTGGCGCTCAGGTGATCGCCCACCGCGTCGAAGAGCTCGGTCGGGAAGGGACCGGCGCCCACCCGGGTGGTGTAGGCCTTGACGATGCCCAGGATGTAATCGAGATGGCGCGGCCCCATGCCGCTGCCACTCGCCGCCCCCCCCGCCGTGGTATTGGAAGAGGTCACGAAGGGATAGGTGCCGTGATCGATGTCCAGCAGGGCCCCTTGGGCGCCCTCGAAGAGGACATCGGCGCCCGCGCGCCGCAAGTCGTGCAGGGTGCCCACGACATCGGTCACCATGGGTCTCATGCGCTCGACCTGATCCAGGAGTTCGTCCAGGACCCGCTGGTAATCCAGGGGCTCGACCTTGAAATAGTGCTCCAGGGTGAAGTTGTGGTACTCCATGACCTGCCGCAGCTTCTCGGTCAGACCGGCTGCGTCCAGGGCGTCACCGAGCCGCAGGCCACGCCGCGATACCTTGTCCTCGTAGGCCGGGCCAATGCCGCGCCCCGTAGTGCCGATGGCCTGGCTGCCCCGCGCGATCTCGCGGGCGCGGTCGAGGGCGACGTGATAGGGCAGGATGAGGGCACAGGAGGCGCTGATGGCCAGGCGCTCGCACACCGGGATGCCCCGGGCCTCTAGCCCGTCGATCTCCTCCAGCAAGGCCTCCGGCGACAGGACGACCCCGTTGCCAATCAGGCACTTGACGCCATCGCGCAGGATACCGGATGGGATCAGGTGCAGGACGGTCTTCTCGCCCTCGATGACCAGGGTGTGGCCCGCGTTGTGGCCACCCTGAAAACGCACGACGGCGGAGGCCCGATCCGTCAGCAGATCGACCACCTTGCCCTTACCCTCGTCACCCCACTGGGTGCCGATCACCACTACATTCTTGCCCATGGTTCTACATCGCTCGTTGTGAATGTGCTCCGCGCCGGGGGGCGACATCAAACCGGTCGCCGCCGCCAGCGCTCCCCCTCGAAAACCAAAACCTCGGCGCAACCGGCCTCCCGGGCGCCGCCGGGCTGACCGGGCAGTTCGTTGACCACCCGCTCGCCCGCCGCCCGCAGTCGTTCGACCTCGGCGCGCAGGGCCAGATCCGGCAAGGCGGGCGCGAAGATGCCCCCACCGCCCCGGTAACGGTCCTCCAGCCCCCGCCCCTGCCGCAGCAAGCCCTTGAGGTCGGAACTGAAGCCGACCGCCGGCCGCGCCTGGCCAAACACTCGGCCAATGTCGTCGTAACGCCCACCGCGGGCGATCTCCAGGCCCCAGCCAGGGACAAAGGCGGCAAAGACCACCCCGGTCTTGTAGTGGTAGCCGCGCAACTCCGCCAGGTCGAAATGGACCGGCACCTCCGGCAGCCAGGTATTCAGGCCGGCGCGCAACAAGGCCAGGTGGTCCAGGGCCTCCCGGACCACGGGGTCCGCCGCGGCCAGATCGCGGCGCGCCCGCTCCAGTGCGTCATCGCCATTCAGTTCCGCCAGGACCAGCAGCATGTCCGCCGCCGGCCCGGTCACGCCCCAGTCACGGATCAGGGCCTCCACCTCCGGTATGGCCTTGCGCTGCAGAGTCTCGAAGAGGGCCATCTCCCGCTCCGGCTTCAGGCCCGCCTGGCGCGCCAGGCCCCGATAGATGCCCACATGGCCCAGATCCAGATAGGCGTTGCTAATGCCGGCCCGTTCCAGGGTCAGGAGGACCAGGCGCAGAATTTCCAGTTCGCTCTCGGCCCCGGAGTGACCAAAGATCTCCGCGCCCACCTGCAGGGGGCTGCGGGTCCCGGCAAAGCCATCCGAGCGCGTGTGGAGCACGGTGCCCAGATAGCAGAGCCGGGTCGGGCCCGCGCGGCGCAGATGATGGGCGTCCATGCGCGCCACCTGGGGCGTCATATCCGCCCGGACACCGAGCAGCCGGCCGCTCTCCTGGTCCGTCAGCTTGAAGGTCTGGAGGTCGAGATCATGGCCGGTGCCGGTCAGCAGCGACTCCAGATAGTCGATGAAGGGCGGCATGACCAGGTCGTAGCCCCAAGCCTGATACAGGTCGAGCAGATCCCGCCGCAGCCCCTCGATGACCCGCGCCTGGGGTGGCAACACCTCCTCGATCCCGGCCGGCAACAGCCAGCGTTCTTCTTGCATCCGCGCCTCGATCAGTCCGGTCTCAGTTCACCAGGTACAGCAGCCCCAGTCCCACCAACATACTGACCAGCCCCGCGACCCGCAGCACCCCATCCTCCTGCTCCACCAGGGTCAGCAGGGCGCGGCGCATGCCCGCAGGGTTCAGAAAGGGCCAGATGCCCTCGATGACGAAGACTAGCGCCAGCGCCACCCACAGGTCGTGCCACATAACAGGGCCTCGCGCCGCTCGGCATCGAGCCGATCGACAAAGTGCGCGATGATTGCAGATGAGGGCCGCCCTGTCCATCCACTCACACTGGCCGAGCCTACCGCGCCTCCCGCCGGAGGCTCGGTCGATACATAAGCCAAACTGTCCCGCGAGGAGAGCCGCAAGGGGCTCAATCCGCGAGACGGCCTACTGCATAAGACTCTATTTTATAGGGAGTTCTTAGCCGTGGGACAGGATAGAAGACTGGGGTGAGGGCGGCCAAGACCTCGCCCTGGCCTTGGTACTGCGCTTCTTGCGCCGCTGGTTGGGACCGCTGTCGGGTTTAAGACCGAGGGGTATCCCGCACCCCAGTCCGCATCTCAACCCTGGGACTCGGGGGGCCATACAGTTGGGGAGCACCCGCAAATTATTCTCGGTATACAACGGTGTCCGGTTGAGGTCATAGGTAAGCCTTCAGCATAGGCCCCAGCTCGCGTGCATAGAGCCCGGGCAAGGCTGGTTTAAGGAAACAGCGTTTAAAGAACCGCGGGACCTGGCGGCTCACCTGGGCGGTATAGCGAAACAGGGGGACCGTCCCGTCAGGACGATCGGTGCCATCGGGGTCA
>JBATOB010000244.1:0-4457 GCA_049290655.1 Chromatiaceae bacterium
CCGTTGGTTCCGCCCACGGTCAGGCCATCGACGCGCAGGGTGGGCTGGCCAACGCCCACGGGGACGGACTGGCCCTCCTTGCCGCAGGTGCCGACGCCCTGGTCCAGGGCCAGGTCGTTGCCGATCATGCTGACCCGGGTGAGGACGTCCGGGCCGTTACCGATGAGGGTGGCGCCCTTGACGGGGCGGCCGACACAGCCCTTTTCGATCAGGTAGGCCTCGCTGGCGGAGAAGACGAACTTGCCGGAGGTGATATCGACCTGGCCGCCGCCGAAGTTGACGGCGTAGAGGCCCTTGTCCACCGAGGCGATGATCTCCGCCGGGTCGCGGTCGCCAGCGAGCATATAGGTGTTGGTCATGCGCGGCATGGGCAGGTGGGCATAGGACTCGCGGCGGCCGTTGCCGGTGCTGGCGACGCCCATGAGGCGGGCGTTGAGCCGGTCCTGGAGATAGCCGCGCAGGATGCCATCCTCGATGAGGACGGTGTTCTGGGTTGGGGTGCCCTCGTCGTCGAGGTTGAGGGAGCCCCGCCGGCCGGCCAGGGTGCCGTCATCGACGACGGTGACGCCCGGGGCGGCGACGCGCTCGCCGATGCGCCCGGCAAAGGCGGAGGTGCCCTTGCGATTGAAGTCACCCTCCAGGCCATGGCCAATGGCCTCGTGGAGCAGTATCCCGGGCCAGCCCGGGCCCAGGACCACGGTCATGTTGCCGGCGGGGGCGGCGTCGGCATCCAGATTGATTAGGGCCTGATGGACGGCCTCCCGGGCATAGCCCAGGGCGCGGTCCTCGGCCAGGAAGTAGCCCAGGTCGGCACGGGCGCCGCCGCCGCGAGCACCCTGCTCGCGGCGATCGCCGTCCTCGACGATGACACTGACGTTGAGCCGCACCAGGGGCCGGAGGTCGGCGCTCAAGCGGCCGTCGTCGCTGGCGATCAGGACCAGGTCGCGCACCGCCACCAGACTGGCGATGACCTGGCGCACCCGCGGGTCCAGGCGCCGCGCCTCTTCATCGACCCGGTGGAGCAGGGCGACCTTGTCCTCGTCCGAGAGGCTGCCGAGGGGATCGATGGGCTCGTAGAGGCGCCGACCATGCCCCTGGCCCGCCAACTTGACCCGCCCCTCGCCGCCACCGCGGGCGATGGCGCGCGCCGCCTTGGCGGCCTGCAGCAGGGTCTCGAACTGGACCTCGTCGGCATAGGCAAAGCCGGTCTTCTCGCCGCTCTGGGCGCGCAGACCGGCGCCCCGTTCGATATTGAAGTTGCCATCCTTGATGATGCCATCCTCCAGCATCCAGGATTGCAGCCGACTGTATTGGAAATAAATGTCCGCGGCGTCGATGGCGGTGGTCTTGAGTTGGCCGAGGAGTTGCTCGATGTGTCCCGTATCGAGGCCCGCCGGGCTCAGAATCTGGTCGCGGGCAATGGCGATGGCGTCGGTCATAAGTTTAATGTGAGGACCTGGGCAAGGCCGCCCGGGGGCGGCCGATCGTGAAGGAGGGCGGGGGTCGTTAGAGACCCGACTTGGAGGGAGGGGCGGCGAAATTCAAGCCTAGACGCGGCAGGTCAGGCGGCGGTGCTCGATGGCGGGGAAGTTGCGCCGCACCGAGTTCAGAAATTCCACGTCGAGGGGGCAGCAGACATGGCCGGAACCCCGTGGCACCTGGGCCAGGACGTTCCCCCAGGGGTCCACCACCATGCTATGACCGTGGGTCTCGCGCCCGTTCCGGTGATAGCCGCCCTGGGCCGCCGCGACCACATGGCAGAGATTCTCGATGGCCCGGGCCCGCACCAGCACCTCCCAATGGGCCTTGCCGGTGATGGCGGTGAAGCAGGCTGGCAGGGCCATGATCTCCATGCCCGCGTCGAGCATCTCCCGGTACAGCTCGGGAAACCGCAGGTCGTAGCAGACCGACAGCCCGAGCCGGCCGAAGGGGGTATCCAGAACGACCGAGGTGTCGCCGGGCTCGATGGTGGCGGATTCCTCGTAGCGCTCGCCCGTTTCCAGCAGCTTGACGTCGAAGAGATGGATCTTGTCGTAACGAGCCACCCGCTCGCCGCGGTCATTGAAGACCAGGCAGGCGGCGCGCACCCGGTCCGGCTGGGTGGCCGTCAGCGGCAGGGTCCCGCCCACCAGCCAGATCCGATACCGAACCGCCATCTCGGCGAGAAAATCCTGCAGCGGCCCCCGACCCTCGGTCTCGCACAAATCCAGCAGGTCGCGATCCTGTTCCCCCATGAAGGCGAAGTTCTCCGGCAGGACCACCAGGTTGGCGCCGGACTCATCCACGGCCTCCTGAATCAGGCGCCGCGCCTCCATGAGATTGGCGCTCACATGCGGACTGCTAGCCATCTGAATGGCCGCGACTCGGGGTTTTCTCGACATGGCGGGCGGTAGGTCTCCAACTCAAGGGGTGGGGCCGCGTTCGGGTCGCGGAAAGATAACATCTTGGTGGCCGGACACCAAAGGCTAGCGGGGCCCATCGGCCCTAGCCTGCGCCCTTAGGAGCCCGGGGTCCACCTCCAGCGGACCGCGGTTGAGCAGGGCGAGTAGAGGAGACGGGAAACAGCACCCTTGCCTCAGCGAGATAGTGGTTCCTCGCTGGCGACATCCCGGCTTGGGCCAGCGGTTCCGTGCTCGGGTCCCATGCCCCTTGCTGGCGGTGTTACATCCCTATAACAGCCCGGCCCGTCTGGGGCCGGAGCAGTCCGGCTTTGTGCTGCGCGACCCGAGGATTCGATGGTCGCGTACGAAAGTCCGACGCTTCGCCCCCTGCCTTCGCTACGCTCGGCCGGCGGCTGCGCCGTGCCCGGGTCCATCCGGGCAAGAGCCGTCCATGGCGAAGATGCGGCGGCATCCTGCCCCCGCAGGAGCGCGAACCGCGACACCGGGGCAGTAATTGGCCTTGTCGGTGCTTCATGGCCCCTAGGCGGCCCGTGCCACGCGGTCCGCTGCTATGGTCGAAGGATCGGCGCCCAACAGGCACCCGCCGACTAACCATCAGTTCCTATCGTTCCCTATATCCGGCGGAAGCTTGACCCAAATCAACGCCTAGCGGTTGCAAGGCATCGACGAAGTGCTGAGACTGCCAATAGGTGCCCTGCGATGGGCCAGGACCTCCAGGTAACGGTCCCGGTTGGAGGAGGAACCGTCCGCGCGGCGCGGGGTAGGGTTGGTCGGCAGGTAGGGGCAGAGGGATTGGGTGGTCGGCTGAATTCAGTCAGGTAACCGAGCGGCCCGTGGCCAGCTAGCACTCAGCAACCTAACGCGGCCTAGCACACCACTGGCCCGTTTCTACCTAAAACACGCTGGGCCGCACAAGGCGAGCGTGCAGACGCTCATACTGTGCCGTGCATCAACAACTCTTCACCTTTCACCCGCTGCTGCGATGAACTGGCACGCGCTAGTTCTAAAATCAACACAACCAACATACAGTCGAAGAACTTCCATGGAAAAGACTTGGCGTGCAGCGATTACAAGGGTTCTCAAAGAGTCGGCAGGTGCGATGCACTATAGCGATATAGCCGAGCAAATCTTGACAAACGGCTACTACAAGTCGAAGGGCGCCACGCCAGCCGCAACAGTAAACTCCCAACTTGCCTCTTCAATAAATTCAGAAGGAGCAATGTCGCCCTTCGTCCGTGTTTCGCCGGGTGTTTTTTCTCTCAAGTACTTGCCCAGTTCCAAACCGGAGGATCAAACCGCAGGAGAGACGGAGGTAGCGCAAACTCAAGGTGACCTAGAAAGTAAGGGCAAATTCATAAACTCGTTCGGGATGTATTGGCAACGTGAGCTTGTGATTTGGAAGAGTACGCCAAAGCTTTACGGTCGCGCGCCTGGCGGAACGGTATCCATTGATTTCTCAAGCCAACGTGGCATCTACCTCCTTTACGACAGGCACACTCCAATATACGTGGGCAGATCGACCGATCAAGCTATAGGGCTACGACTTTTCCAACACACCCTGGGTCGCCTAGCCGGAAGATGGAACCAATTTTCGTGGTTTGGTGTCCTGGAACCGACAACAACAGGAAAATTGGTTAATGTTCAGCCAACATACACCGAAGCCGCCATGGTCTCCACTCTAGAAGCATTACTCATAGAAAGTCTGGAGCCTCCTCAGAATCGACGACAGGGAGATGGATTCAAAGGCTGCGAGTATGTTCAAGACATTGATCCGCAAATAAAGAAGCAACATCTTGTCGAAACAATGCTAGCAATCGGGAAGAAGTTGTCTGAAGATGAATAACCCGCCGGGAGTCGCGGTTGCCAATATTGACTTTTAACGGAGACATTTGATGAGCACAGACAATGCGCACTGGTCCAATAATCCATATTGGACCGAAGCACTGGAAGCTTATAGCCTTCTTCGCAAGCGTGGCCAACGGTCGATCACCATAGACCTTGATGCACTAGAAGAATTCATGTCGAGCGCCGTGTGATTATATACCGAGACGGAGT
>JBATOB010000245.1:0-17079 GCA_049290655.1 Chromatiaceae bacterium
CAGGCCAGGGTCTCGCCGGCGCCGCGCTCGAAGACCCGCAGCCGGATATGGCCCGGGTCCAGGATCTGCATGAAACCAGCATTGACTCGCTTGGGAAATCGGGGATGACGTTCGATCAGGGGCCCCAGCCGGGCGACAGGGGCCTGGTCCAGGTCATCGACCCGCAGCACCGCATGGGGATTGCCCATGGAGACGGCGCCGATCCTCAGGATTTGGTTGTCCACCTCCAGGTCGTAGCTGTCCGCCTCCGCCGCCGCCAGGAAGGGGATGCGCTGGGGGTTGAACTGGGGGGCGCCCATGTTGACCCGCGCCTGGTCGTTGGCTTCGAGGAAGAGATGGATGGGGCCCGCGGCGGTGCCCACCGGGATCTCGCTCTTGTCCGTCAGCCCCTGGTCATGCACGAAGCGGGCGAAGCAGCGGGCGCCGTTGCCGCACTGTTCCACCTCGGAGCCGTCGGCGTTGAGGATGCGGTAGTGGAAGTCGGTGCCGACCAGGCGCGGGGGCTCCACCAGCAGGATCTGGTCGCAGCCGATGCCGAAGCGGCGGTCCGCCAGGAAGCGGCATTGCTCCGCGCTCAGGGTCACCCGCTGGCGCACGCCGTCGAAGACGACAAAGTCGTTGCCCAGGCCCTGCATCTTGGTGAAGCGCAGTTTCATGGCCCCGGTCAGCCGGGCAGACGGCCGGAGACCGCCAGGTGACGGTCGCTCACCACCGCCACTTCCAGGTTCTCCAGGCCGGCCTCGGCTAACTGGGCCTGGACCTCGGCGGGCTCGAAGGCGGCGAAGAGGGAGGCGCGGTAGTCGCTTTGGAGCATCGCGGGCTCCTCCCCGACATAGGTCACCACCAGGGATTCGGCCCAGCCAGGGGAGGGCGGGCGCATCAGGTCCATGACCAGGACGAGGGCGCCGGACCGGCCGACCGAGCGTAGCGTGCGCCACAGGACCTGGGGGTCGTGGAGGTGATGCAGGAGGCTGTTGGAGAGCACCAGGTCGTAGGCCCCGCAAGCCACCTGGCGCGAGGGCAGGACCTCATGGAGCAGGCGGCAGCGCCGGGCGACACCCGGCAGGGCGTCGAGGGCGGTCTGGGCACTCGCCAGCATGGCGGCGGAGCCATCCAGGGCATCGCAGCGCGCCCCCGGCCAGGCCTTTAGAAAGTGGATGGCGATATCCCCCGGTCCGCAACCCAGGTCCAGGGCCTGCTTGCCCTCCAGATCCCCGGGTTCGAGGTCGCGCAGCAGCTTCAGAAAGAGGCGGTTGGGCTCGGAGAAATCCGCCTGGGCGTAGGCCAGGGCCTGGGCCGCGTCCTCCATGAGTTCGGGTTCTGGACGACGTCTCATGTCATGTGGCTCAAGGGATTAGCGTCTCCCCGGCGAAGAGGGACGCGACCGTCTCGCGCGGGCGCACCAGATGGATGTTGGCGCCATCCACCATGACCTCGGGGGCGCGGGGGCGGCTGTTGTAATTGGAACTCATGGTGAAGCCGTAGGCGCCGCTACCGCGCACGGCCAGGAGATCGCCGGGGGCGAGGGCCAGATCGCGGGCCTTGCCGATGAAGTCGCCGGTCTCGCACACCGGGCCCACCAGGTCATAGATGGCGCGCTCGCCACCCTCGTGGCGCTCGGCGGGGATGATGTCCTGGACCGCCTGGTAGAGGGCGGGGCGCACCAGGTCGTTCATGGCGGCATCGACGATGGCGAAGCGCTTCTGGCCATTGTCCTTGAGCAATTCCACCCGCGTCAGCAGGATGCCGGCGTTGCCGGCGATGGCGCGGCCGGGCTCCAGCAGAATTTCATAATGGCGGCCTTCCAGGAGTTGGTCCAGGGCGCGGGCATAGTCGGCGGGCTCGGGCGGTGTCTCGTGGGTGTAACGGATGCCCAGGCCGCCGCCCAGGTCCAAGTGGTGGATGGGGATGCCGAAACGTTCCAGCCGGTCCGCCAGTTCCAGTACCCGCGTTAGGGCGTCGAGAAAGGGTGACAGCTCGGTAAGCTGGGAACCGATGTGGCAGTCGATGCCGGTGACGCGCAGGTGGGGGCTCGCGGCGGCGCGCTCATAGACCCGATCGGCGGCATGGATGTCGATGCCGAACTTGTTTTCCCGCAGGCCCGTGGAGATGTAGGGGTGGGTGCCGGCATCCACGTCCGGGTTGACGCGGATCGACACCGGGGCGATGGTGCCCAAGGCACGGGCGACCCCTTCCAGGCGCGCCATTTCCGCCTCGGACTCGATGTTGAAGCAGCGGATGCCAACTTCCAGGGCCCGGCGCATCTCGTCCTCGCGCTTGCCGACGCCGGAGAAGATAACCTTGGCCGGGTCGCCGCCCGCCGCCAGCACCCGCTCCAGTTCGCCGACGGAGACGATGTCGAAGCCCGAACCCAGGCGCGCCAGGAGATTGAGCACCGCCAGGTTGGAATTGGCCTTGACGGCAAAGCAGATCAGGTGGGGGTGATGGCCGAAGGCGGTATCGAAGGCCCGCCAGTGGCGCTCCAGGGTGGCGCGGGAATACACATAGCAGGGGGTGCCGAAGCGCTCGGCGATATGGGCGACCGGCACCCCCTCGGCATGGAGGCGATGTTCCTGGTACTGAAAGTGATCCATCGGCGGGGTGGTCCTAGCGGACGGGTGGCGGCACGGCTTCCGGGCCGGGGATCTCGGGGGCCTGGTCTTGCTGGGGCGGTTTCGCCGGGGATTCCCGGGGGGCTTCCTGCTTGTTCGCTTTCTCTTCGGGCAGGAACAAGGGTCCCTTCTGACCGCAGGCGGTCATCATCTGGCTGATGCCCAGAAAGGCGACAAGGACGATGAAGAATTGGCGTGCCCAGCAAGGCATGGATCGAGGTTCCGTAGGGAAGGGGCTTGTGGCAATAAGGGGGAGCGAAAGGGTGATCGGCGACTAGGGCTTGGCGGTGCTATCCCCCGAGCGACCAGAGGCTGGCCGCTCCCGCCTGATCGCCGCCAAGGGTGGGGCCTCGCGGCGCTTGTCGAGGAGGTGGTAGAGGCTGAGGATGGGGTGACGGAACAGCATGCGCGGCCCGGCGTAACGCATGACCACCCTGACCCGTTCCCGCTCGCTGGTGCTGTAGCAATGGACTTGGCAGTTGTTGCAGGCGGGTTTCTCCTCGCCAAAGGGGCAGGTGGCGAGCCGCCGGCGGGCATAATCCAGCAATTGGGCGCAGTCGTCACAACAGCCTCCCTGGGTGCCGTGGTGATCGTGGCAATAGAGGGCCATCATGGCGGCCATGGTCGCCTGTTCGCGGGCCAGGCGCGGGCCGATGGCACGGGCCTGGCTCGTCTGTGAGGCTGTCATGGGGCGCGGTCCAGGACCTGGAGCTGAGTCCCAGCGTCCAGTTGGCGAACGATGGGCTTGAGGGCGGCGAGTTCCGCCGGTAGGGCCGCCTTGGCCTCGGCGGCGGTGGGCTGGTCCTGGTGGAGACTGTAGAAGAGGGCATACCAGGGCTTGCCGCGCCGGCTTTCCTCGCGGTAATAGACGCGGCTGGGCATATCCGCGCGATTGGCGAAGCGGCGCACATCCTCGAGGTTCTTGAAGCTGATGAGTTGCAGGGCCTGGGGGTGGTCGCCAACGGTGATAACGTCCTCAACCAAGGCAGGGCCGGACTTGGGCGGGGACAGGGCGACTGGTGCCGACTCGGCCGCGGGGGGCGCCACCGTCACCGCCTCGGCGGGTTGGGTGCCTGTCTCCTCCGGGGTCCAGGATTTCTGTTCCAAGGGGAGGTTGGCGGAGGCCAGGGTGTTCGCCAGGCTGTCCCGTAGCAGCAGCATGTCCTTGCCCAGCCGTTCCTGGGCCTTTTGAATCTCTTCAATCTTGGCGATCAAATCGGCATCAGTGGCTTGGCGCTCCTCCGACTCCTTCTTCATGGCATCCGGCTTGGCTGGCGGTTGTTCCGGCTGGCTGGCAAGCGTCTCCTCCAATCCTTTCAGTCGGTTGGCGAGATCGGTGACGCCGGACTGGCGCTCATCGACCTTGGTCTCCAAGTCCCCGGACAGGCGGGTGACGGCCTGGTCGAGCTCGCCCAGGCGTTCGTCCAGCGGGGCCGTGTCGATGGTGGAGAGACGGGCGACCGCCTCCTGGATGCCATTCAGTTGGGCGCCAATCTTGGCGTCGCCGGTATTGATCTGGAATAGGCCCAGGGTGGCGGCGCCGACGGAGACGAGGAAGGCAAAGAGAACAAAGGTGGTCGTCACCAGGCCCCGGCGCCGGATTTCCTCCTCGATGTCGTCACGCTGGGCATCCAGGGCGCGCCTGACTTCCGTCGCTGTCCGGCGGCGATCATCGTCCACGTCGGCGATGCGTCCGATCAGCGCCACCTCGATGTCCCGCAGTTTGTTGGCCTGGGCCTCCAGGGCACTATTCAGAGCCGTCAGCCGATCACCACCGCCCGTCCCTGAATTGTTGCCTGGCCGCCCCTGAATGAAGGTGTTTGGGGTTCCCTTTGGGGTGGCTAAAGTCTTATCCGACTTGGCCTGGTCCGCGGAGGAAGGTGCATTTTCCATGTGATCGTCGGCTCCCGGGGTGTGTCTTTTGCAATCTGTCAATGATCCCCCAGCCGGGGGCGGATTCCAAGTGGAAACCGTCTCCTGGCGCGGATTTCGGGGGAAATCAGTTATCCCACATCACGTTCTTGCCCCGCGCCGCCGCCGTGGTCAGCAGATCGATCAGGGGCAGGGCGCGATTGGCCAGGCTGACATGGCGTCCCTTGTCATCGTCCTCCTGGCTGCCATGGGGCGCCGGGTCCAGTGCCAGGTCCGGATGTTCCGCGACCGCCGACTTCAGTCCTGCCAGGGCCTGGGGAATATCCGCGGCCAATAAGGCCCCGGGTATCCTACCACTTTGCCCCATGAGCCTGAGCAAAGTCAGCGCTACGTCGCCAAACATGATGATGTCGGCATGGGCATCGGTTTTGAAAGTGACCAACATGGGAATGTCCTCGTCGCGGAGATGGGGCAGTCGGATGGCGGTTGGGGATGGGCCCTCAACATAGATATTATCCGCGACCCCGGCGTGGCCGGTATAGAATCCTGTCATCCTCATAGCCTGACCTGGGGGTCTCTCTCAGTTTGAGCCCCAGGCCGCCCTGACCTCATTCCGGAAGCGCCCATGAAGAAACCCGACCCGTTCCTGCCCGCCCTGATTGCCCTTGGCCTCCTGCTCGGCCCGATCCCGGCGCTGGCGGATATTCCGGCCACCCCCGTCATGACCCTTTATAAATTCAACGGGCCCAGGACCAATCCCTACTATGACGCGGACGATTTCGCCAAGCGCGGTCCCCAATCCCCGGCGGGCCAGCTTACCCAGGGCAGTTCCATCATCCCCTGCCTGGTGATCCGTAATGGCAAGCCCTTGGCGGATGAGAGCGGAACTCCATACGTCGGCTTCGATGTCGTCGTGGACACCGCCAAGGCCGGGCCCGAGGCGACCGATAAATTCAAGAAGGCCCTGGCCGAGCGCAAGGGTCTGAAGGTCGAGAATCACCACTGTCCACCTGGCATCAAGCGGGTCATCAGCGTCCGCGATTTTTATGCCATGAGCAAGGCCCCCGCCTTCGACCCGCCCAAGACCGGCAAGGGCCAGAAAACCGAGGGCGGTAGCGCCCTGGACCGGCTGGTGCGCGGCTTCCATAATTCACCCCAATGCGACCAGGTTAACGACGACCTGGTGGGTCGCCGGGGCGCCCTGGCGCAGGCCTGGGACAGCTATATCGCCGCCAACCAGGGCCGCGCCTCGGCCGAGGATCTCAAGCGCGCCAAGCACCTGGATTACGTCATGCGCACCACCCTCTTCGAGGGCCATCTCGGCCGCGGCTGCAATGCCTATGGCGCCTGCGAGCGCAATATCATTGCCCTTTCCATCCGTGACCGTGCCGTTGGCAAGTGCCAGGCCGGTCAAGGCTGTCGTCAACCTGGCGACTTCCAGGGCGCCTCCTCCTCCGTCTCTCAGTACAACATCTGGGATGAGTTTCTCACCCAGGTCTCGGGCCTCACCTCCTGCTACCTGCGGGATGACCTCGGCAGCGCCGGTAATGCCCGCGGCGGTGACTATTACGACAAGCTCCAGGCCATGCATGCCCAGAGCGTCGGCGACATCGAGCGCATCATGTACGGGGACGAACAGGATTTGCGTGACCTCTTCCCCGGCAATTCCGCACGGGATATTACGGGCCTGCGTAATTACTACCATGCCCCGGCCATGGGCAAGTGCTTCCCCAATCACCAGGGGGTCGAATACATGTCCGGCGCCATCGCCCGCAAAGGCGGTGATTTTGCGCTCATCGCCAACACCCGTATCCAGGTCGATGGCAAGGAGGGCGATGGCTACCGCTTCCGCGAGTTCCTCGTCACCGAGGACGAGGATGCCGACCGCGTTCGCCTGGAGGACAACTTCCCTGGCTTCGCCGTTGACGCTCGCAAGGTCAGCGGCAAGCCCCCGGCCTCCTGTCCTGCCTATGGCATCCCCGCGGGCTGCCGCCACGACAAGATTGGCCGCTATCGCAAGGTGCCCTCCTGGCTGGCCGAGGGCAAGCCCCTGGAACTCAAATGTCAGATCAAGGACCGGGGCGAAAGCTGCAAGTCGGCCCCTGCCACCCAGTCCGTGAGCGTCGGCGGTGTCTGCGATACCCAGATGCGGCCGGTGGCGCATATTGATTAGGTGCATCCCTGCTGATCGCCCATCAGGGGCTGGGCACAACGACCCAGGGCTCATCTGGTGGCGAGAGAGGTGGCATGGCGGCGAGTTATGACATTCACTTTTCCGGTGACTTGCAGCCCGGGGTAGATCCGGCGGTGGCGAGGGCGCGGATTCAGGGGTTGTTCAAGCTATCGGACGAAGTGGCGGCGCGGCTTTTCAGTGGGCGGACCGTGGCCCTGAAGCGGGGACTGGATCTGGCTCGGGCGGAGCGGTTGCGACAGGTCTTCCTGGAGGTGGGGGCCCTGGCACGGCTGGTGGAGCAAGGGCCAGGGGCGGCCCCGCCGCCTCTGGCCACCCCCGCGCCGCCCCTGGTGCCTGCGGAGCAGGCGGCCCCGCGGCGCGACTGGACCCTGGCGCCAACGGATGGCCGGCCCCTGGAGCCGGACCTGGGTCAAGCGCCACCGGCGGTGGATATCAGCCGCATGAGTCTGATCCAGGGCCAGGACTGGAGCCTGGCGGATTGTGATCGGGGAGCCGAGCCGGTGGTGCTGCCGGATATTAGTCATTTGCGGATTCTGGCGCCAGAGGCGGGCCCGGGCGAGGGTGCGGGTACTCCGTGATGGGTTTTTGGGTCCGACTGGCTCAATAGCGTGGCGGCCCAGTGGCGCCCTTGCCGCCAATCAAGACAGCTTTCCCCGTGGGCTAGGGTGGATCTTATGAGCGAGGCGTTTGAACATATCGTCGTTGGCGGGGGTATCAGTGGCCTGGGGCTGGCCCATGGGGCGGCGCGCCGGGGCATCCAGACCCTGGTCCTGGAGGCGGCCGAGCGGGTCGGCGGTTGTATCAACAGCCAAGGCTTCCCGGACTGTGGCGGTTTCTGGGTGGAGGCGGGGACCCATACCTGCTACAACAGTTACGGCCATCTGCTGGATATTCTGGGCGACCTGGGGTTGATGGCACGTCTTACCCCCAAGGCCAAGGTGAGTTTTTTCCTGTGGCGGGATGGCAAGCGCCAGTCCATCTTCTCGGCCCTGCGCCTCTGGGAACTGCTCCGGTCAATGCCCCGCCTCCTTACCACCAAGAAGGGGGGGCTGAGCGTGCGCGACTACTATGCCCCTGGGCTGGGGGCCGCCAATTATCGCGACCTCTTTGGCCCGGCCTTCAGTGCCGTCATCTGTCAGGAGGCGGATGATTTCCCGGCGGATCTGCTGTTTCGCCGTAAGCCCAGACGCAAGGAGGTTCTGCGTAGTTTCACCCTACCCCAAGGGCTGTCCGAGATTCCCCTGGCCATGGCCGGGCAGCCGGGGTTGGCGTTGCGAACCGGGCAAACCCTGCATGAAATCCGGCGCGATGGGGTGGGCTTCCGGCTGCTGATGGCCGATGGCCATGAGCTGCGCTGCGCCACCCTAAGCCTGGCGACACCGCCGGACGTGGTAGCGCGCTTGCTGGGTGCTCCCGCCGGCCCAGTGGTGGATCAGGAGGCGGTGGCGGCCATCGCCGGGATCGGGATGCGGGAGATCGAGTCCCTGGTCCTGTGTGTTTCCGCTCAAGCCTTGGGGCATCTGCCGCCCAGCGCCGGTCTCATCGCCGTGGGTGAGGCCTTCAATGCCATGGTGTCACGGGATTATCTGGCCGATGGCGCCTACCGAGGCTTCAGTTTCCATTTCCGGCCCGGCGCTTTGACCCCTGAGGACCAGCAGCAGAGGGCTTGCGCCGCGTTGGGGGTAGCCCCGGTGGCCATCTCCGGCCTGGCGCGGGTTCATAACAGGCTGCCGGCCTTGCGGGTAGGGCATGGGGAGCGGGTGGCGCGCATCGACACCGCCCTGGCCGGCACTCGGCTGGGCATTACGGGTAACTGGTTTCAAGGGGTCTCGGTCGAGGACTGTCTGACCCGTAGCCACCAGGAGTGCGAACGCCTGTTCGCGTAAGATCTAGGTTACTAAGGGGAATCAATGGGATGGCAAAGTTTGTCCTGTGTGCTGGCCTGATCGCCAGCCTCCTGGCCGGTCAGGCCTTGGGGGGCGAGGAGATTGGCAGCGTTAGCACCCGCTTCAAGGTGCTCGGACCCAATGACAAGATCGTGGTCGAGGTCTTCGACGACGAAGAGGTGCCGGGGGTGGCCTGTTATCTGAGCCGGGCCAAGACGGGGGGCATTTCGGGGGCCGTGGGCGTCGCCGAGGATACCTCGGACGCCTCCATCGCCTGCCGCCAGATCGGGCCGATCAAGCTCGGAGAGGAGATCCGCTTGGGCAAGGCGGACGGGGACGAGGTCTTCAAAAAGCGCACCTCCCTCATCTTCAAGTCCATGCAGGTGGTGCGCTTCTTTGATGCCAAGCGCCAGGTGCTGGTCTATCTGACCTTTAGCGATCGCATCATCGAGGGTTCGCCCAAGAACAGCATCTCGGTGGTCCCGATACAGCCCTGGCCAGGGGCCGTTACCGGCGGGAACTGAGATCCGGGTCCCTCGGAACAGGACTCCCCCTCAGACCAGAACCAGGTTGTCGCGGTGAATCAATTCGGCGTCGTTGAGATAGCCGAGGATCGCCTCGAATCTGGAACTCGGCTGGCCCTTGATGCGATCCGCCTCCTGGGCATCGTAATTGACCAGGCCGCGGGCGATCTCGCGGCCGTCCGGATCCAGGCAGGCGACTACCTCCCCGCGCTCGAAGCCCCCGCTGACGGCGGTGACACCAACCGCTAGCAAGCTGGTGCCTTGGGTACGCAGGGCCCGCACGGCGCCCTGATCGAGGGTGAGGCGACCACGCACCACCAGATGGCCGGCGAGCCATTGTTTGCGCGCCGCCTCGGGCTCCTGTACGGGTGACAGCAGGGTGCCAACGGGCTCCCCGGCCCGCAATCGCGTCAACACCTCCGGGCCTCGGCCGGGTGCGATGACGGTGGGGGTGCCGGACCGCGCCGCCAGTCGCGCCGCGCGCACCTTGGTGACCATGCCACCGAGGCCCAGCCCGCTGGCGCTGCCCCCCGCAACGGCGTCGAGAAAGGGGTCATCGACCCGGGTTTGGGGAATGAGGCTGGCTTCAGTGGAAAAGCGCGGGTCCCGGTCGAAGAGGCCATCCTGATCCGTGAGCAGGACCAGCAGGTCCGCCTCGATCAAATTCGCCACCAGGGCCGCCAGGGTGTCGTTATCGCCAAAGCGCAACTCATCCGTGGCCACGGTATCGTTCTCGTTGATGACGGGGATGACACCGAGGGACAGCAGGGTACGCAGGGTGGTGCGGGCGTTGAGGTAGCGGTGGCGATCGATGAGGTCGTCACGGGTGAGCAGTACCTGGGCGGTGCGCAAGCCGCGTTTATCAAAGCAGTCCTCGTAGGCGCGGATCAAGCCCATCTGGCCGATAGCGGCGGCGGCCTGGAGTTCATGCAGGGTCTTGGGCCGACGCTTCCAGCCCATGCGGGCCATGCCCTCGGCAACGGCGCCGGAGGATACCAGCACCAGATCGGCCCCGCTCCGGCGCAGTTCGGTCATCTGATCGACCCAGGGCGCCAGGACCGCGCGGTTGAGGCCCTGGCCGTCGCTGGTGAGCAGGGCGCTGCCGATCTTGACCACCCAGCGCCGGGTGGAGGGCATATGGTCTCGCGTTATCATGCTAGCCTGTTCAGCTTGGGGATTGGCCGTGGGGCGACAGGGGATCAACCCAAGGGATGCCAGTCGTCCTCCGCGGCCGCCGTCTCGGCCTCGGTACGTTCGGCCAGCCGTAGGGTCTCCAGCCGCTTCATCAACTCCGCCATCAATCCGTCCGTGCCGGCGCCGGTGAGGGCGGAGATACCGTAGACGGGGCCCATCCAGCCGAGTTCGTCCAAGAGGCGGGCGCGACGGGCCTCGTAGTCCGATGCTTCCAGCAGGTCGCGCTTGTTAAGCACCAGCCAGCGTTCCTTGACCATCAGGCCCTCGCCATAAAGAGCCAGCTCGCGCTCGATCTTGCGGACTTCCTCCACCGGGTCCAGGCCCTCGTCAAGGGGGGCTATGTCCACCAGATGCAGTAACAGCCGGGTGCGGGCCAGGTGGCGCAGGAACCGCAGGCCGAGCCCTGCGCCATCGGCGGCGCCCTCGATGATGCCAGGAATGTCGGCGATGACGAAGCTGTGATCCTGGCCGAGCCGCACCACGCCTAAGTGAGGTTGCAAGGTCGTGAAGGGGTAGTCAGCCACTCGGGGCGTGGCGCTGGAAACCTGGCGGATGAGGCTCGATTTGCCCGCATTGGGAAATCCCAGCAGGCCGACATCCGCCAGCAGGATGAGCTCAAGGCGCAACTCGCGGGTCTCGCCCGGGGTGCCGGGGGTAAATTGGCGCGGTGTGCGGTTGATACTGGACTTGAAGCGGGCGTTGCCGATGCCGTGAAAACCCCCTTGGGCGACCGTGAGGCGTTGGCCCTCCTGGCAGAGATCGCCATACTGGTCGCCGGTCTCCTCGTCCCAGATTCGGGTGCCCACGGGGACGCGAATGACCAGGTCCTCGCCCTTGCGGCCTTTCTTGTCACTGCCCATGCCATTCTTGCCGCGCTGGGCCCGGAAGGTGCGCTGGAAGCGCAGATCCACCAAGGTGTTGAGATTGTTATCGGCCACCAGGTGAATGCTGCCGCCATCGCCGCCATCGCCACCGTTCGGCCCCCCCTTGGGGATGAACTTCTCGCGCCGGAAACTGACGCAGCCATCGCCGCCATCACCGGCCTGGACGCGGATGCGGACTTCGTCAACGAATTTCATCGGCGGAATGGCCCTGGTTCATGATGGCGGGGCGGAACGGGTTCCGGGCGGTCCTGAAACGCAAAAAGCCTCGCCGACGGGCGAGGCTTTTGGGGGAGGACCAAGGTGTCGTGGTTCTCAGAGGCTGTCAACCATGATGTACTTACGGTTGTCGGGTCCCTTGACCTGAAAGCGAACGTGGCCATCAGTCAGGGCGAAGAGGGTGTGGTCACGGCCACAGCCGACGTTGATGCCATTGCGAAACTTGGTGCCACGCTGGCGGACGATAATACCGCCGGCGTTGATGCGCTGACCGCCGAAAACCTTGACACCAAGGCGTTTGGATTCTGAATCGCGACCGTTACGAGAACTGCCGCCTGCTTTTTTATGTGCCATGCCTGTGCTCTCCTCAGCCCGCGCTGATACTGGTTACGGTCAGTTCCGTGTAGGACTGGCGGTGACCCGCGCGCTTCAAATGATGCTTGCGCCGACGAAACTTGACGATCTTGACCTTTGGGCCGCGCCCATGGCCGTTAACCTTGGCCATGACCTTACCTTCTTCCAGGTAGGGCTTGCCAAGCTTGATTTGGTCGCCATCGGCCACCATGAGCACCTTGTCGAGTTCGATGTCGGCGCCATCCTCGACCGACAACTTCTCGACCTTGATGGTGTCGCCCTCGGCGACCCGGTACTGTTTGCCACCGGTTTGAATGACCGCGTACATGTGAATGCCTTCCCCAGCGATGACCATTGCATGCCTCCCGCAACTGCGGGCGGCTAACCAAAGACGAGAGATGATAGCGGTTGGGCTCCGTTCGAGTCAAACATTCCCTTGATTACCGATCCAAGATCCGTCTGATCTGGCGAGAAGGCGATCCGCTCACCCTCGAAAAATGCCATAAACCTATATAAAATCAATTAGTAGCCGCGCAGCGGCTGGGCTGCCGACGCCCTCTGCCGGTAGCCTTGCCCTGACAAGCCCATACATAACATAGCCCCCGCCATAAATCTTGACAGGCCCGGCGGCTATCCCTAGCATCTCGGTGCCATATTGCAACCTTCGATCTCGCCGCAAATGTCCTTGAGTGAAATTCGGGGCCCCGTCGCCGTGGACCTGCGGGCGGTGGATGACCTCATCCTGCGTCGTCTCCAATCCGATGTCGCCCTGATCAACCAAATCGGACACTACATCGTCAATAGTGGGGGTAAGCGCTTGCGCCCGCTGGGCGTGCTGTTGAGCGCGCGTGCTTGCGGCTACATGGGTGACCGTCATATCGATCTGGCGGCCGTCATCGAGTTCATCCACACCGCGACTCTGCTCCATGATGATGTGGTCGACGGCTCGGAACAGCGCCGTCACCGCGACACGGCTAATGCCGTCTGGGGCAACGCCGCCAGTGTTCTGGTTGGAGATTTCCTCTATTCGCGCTCCTTCGAAATGATGGTGGATGTGGGCTCCATGCGGGTCATGGACATCCTTTCCCATGCGACCAGCCGCATCTCCGAGGGCGAGGTACTGCAGTTGCTGAACTGCAACGACGCCGATACCACCGAGGCGCGCTACATGGAGGTCATCGAGCGCAAGACGGCGACCCTCTTCCAGGCCGGCACCCGCATCGGCGCCGTGCTGGCCGCTGCGCCTCCCGAGATCGAGACGGCCATGGCTGATTATGGCCGTCATCTGGGGGTTGCCTTCCAGTTGGTCGACGATGCCCTCGACTATCGCGCCAAGGGCGAGGAACTGGGGAAGAATTTGGGCGATGATCTGGCCGAGGGCAAGCCCACCCTGCCCGTCATTCGCGCCCTGGCGGTCGGCACGCCGGAACAGCGGGCCCTGCTGCGGGAGGCCATCGTGAACGGCGGGCGCGAGCGCATAGCCGAGGTCGCGGCCGTAATTGATTCGGCCGGTGGTATTGAGTACACTATATCGCTTGCTCGCCGACACGCAGCCTCTGCCAAACAAGCGGTTGCCCTGCTTCCCGAGTCGGCGCAACGCGCGTCGCTGGAAATGATGGTCGATTTCGCCGTCGCGCGCACTTATTGACGGGGTGTAGCTCAGCCTGGTAGAGCACTACGTTCGGGACGTAGGGGCCGGAGGTTCGAATCCTCTCACCCCGACCATTTCTCCTCTTGTTCCCCCCTCACGGATCCCGCGGTGTCCGACCGCATCCGACTTACCGAGATTCCTTGCTGGTATCGATGCCAGCCCACTCGTCGTCTGATAAAACCTTTATGACTCAGTTTGAGGTAACTCTGACGGGAAGGTCGAGAGGCGTCTCGGTTTCTTGGTTTGCGGTGGGCCCTAACGGTAGCAAGTCCTCTTCCCCTACATGAGGGATGCCGACTTACCTCGATAGATTAGGAAGGTTCAGTTTCCGGTATTCGTAACCTCTTGTCAGGACTTCGGTGCTCGTAAGCGGGCAGGGTAGGGATGTCTCGGGTGGAGTCCAGGGACGCCAGATTTGATGCAGGGTAGTGGGCCGGCCGCCGGACCGCTAGTAGTCCAGCACTAGGGTTCCTTGACGAACAACTTTCTGCGCGCGCGAGTCAAATTCAGGTCGGCGCAAGTTTGGCCTGCTCGAACAGGTCAGCGAGGGCCTGTTGTAGCCGGCCCATGGCGCTGGCGATGGGTCGGTTGGGCGCCTTCGGGCAGCCGTCGAACAATTGCGACAAACCCGGTCGCAGGGTGCGGCGGTGGACCTTGGTGAAGAACAGGGCCACCCGCAGGCCCGGAGCGGTGCCCCGGTAGCGATGGCTGTGCGGGATCCGTGCGATGAGGCCATGCAGCCGCAGTCGGCGCCGATCATAGGTCATGCGGCCGGGTGAAGAGGTCGCGAGCGGCAGCCCCCAGGCCTGGGCCATCCAGGCGCGCATCCCCGCGTGGCGGAAGCCCTCGGGCAGGGTGGGGAACAGACACCGGGCGGTGAACAGGGCCAGCACCCGCGGATCATCGACGTGCAGCCCGGGGGCGCGTTGCCCGCCGACCACCTGCGGTTGGGAGACCTGATCGAGCACCTCCGCGGCCAGGAAGCAGTCCTGGGCGATGCTTGCTACGTCCAGCAGTCGGCGGTTGGCGGCAAAGCCGATGGCCCGCGGGGCGGGCAGGTTGTTCAGACGCCGTCCGATGCCAAAGTCGCGGGTGTGGTTGATCGTGGTCTCGGTGCGCAGGGCCCGGCCCTCCTTGAAGTACTGCTTGATCTTGGAGGCGTTGTAGCTGACGTGCCGCGAAGGGATAACCCCTTGGGTGATGACGCGGGTGTGAAAGGTCCCCGGCGTGCGTTGGGTGATCCTCCGGTTGAAGATCACACTGACCTCTCGGGCCGTCCCAGGTCCAGGTTCTCGCGGATGACCTCCTCGCACAGATGGCGTCCGGATAGCGGCCGGTCGCACACCTGGGTACGGGAGAACTCCGCCTGCGGAATGGCGAGTTGCAAGGTGTAGCCGGCGGCGTGGTCTTCCGCGGTGAAGGGGTCCGGCAGCCGTCCCAGCCACTTGGCCACCAGCGCGGCGATCGTCTCCTCGGTCAGCTCATCCAGGATCAGTTGCGCGCGGGCCGGATCGGCGCAGCTGAGCAGGCCGTTGTCCAGGGCCTCGCAGGGGATTGCCGCCTTGGCCAACTGCCGTTTGACGTACTCATGACCGTTGAGACAGACCCGCGCAGTGTAGGGAAAGTAGGAGCGGAACTTGATGAACAGGGGGCCGAAGTCCTCGTCGACCAGGTAGAAAGAGTAGTGGTTGCACATCACGGTCCCGCGGGTGAACCAGGGGTAGGGCTGCCCGGTGTGGGCGCTGATCTTCTTGATCAGGCGGAAACGGGCAAACCGCTCCTGAGCCTTGCCGATGTACAGAACACCCTCCGGTTGATCGAAGTCGCGGAGCCGCTCACGGGCCACATCGTCTTTGCGCTGTCCCTTGGCGAAGGCCACGATCGCCACGCCCTCCCGTTGCGCAACCCCATGGATCGCCTGGACGAAGGCGTGGCTGATCGGGGCCATCAGCACCGTGGAGGCGACCTTGGCGCCACGATGGACTTTGAAGAAGGTGGCCACCCCGCCGCCGGTTTGTAACCGCGGCTGGTACAGGTTGAGATACGGCCGGTCGATTCCTTCGAGGTCCAGCGTGACCCGATCGTTCAGCAACGCTCCGGCGGTTTGGTCTAACCTGATGACAGGCCCCGGTTGGCATCTTGGCCATGCACCACACGCCGCTCCGTGCGGCTACTACCGGAAGTTTAGCCTTCCGTCGCTCAACCGGGGCCGCCCAACACCGGATGTCACCCCCATGACTCGTCGGTCTGAGGCGAAGCCTCGCTAGAATTTCCGTGTACTTTCCGCCCATTGGCCCTATCCTAAGGGAACTTGAAGGTTGTTCGATCCCCTTGTGTCATGACAAAGGCCTCCCTGCTCGCGCTCTTGCTTTCACTGTTGGCTGGCGGTCTCTCCCTGCCTCCCCGTTCTAGTCAGGCGGGCGGCGATGCCATTACCCAGGTGCTGGCGCTGAAGGATGCCAGCCTGATCATCGAGGTGGACGGCAAGGTGCGCATCGCCCACCTGGCGGATCGTCCCATGATTCCGGCCTCGACCATGAAGGTGGTGACGGCCCTGGCGGCCATTCAGCGCTGGGGGTTGGACCATCATTTCCAAACGGATTTCTCTACCCTTGACGGCTGGCTCTGGGTTACGGGCGGCGACCCCTACCTGGTCTCCGAGGAGATGGATCGCCTGGTGGCGGGCCTTAAGAACCAGGGCCTGCGTTCGGTGGCGGGGATCGGGCTGGATGACGGGCTCTTTGCCCCGGGTCTGAATATCGACGGGCGCTCCTCCAGTGACAACCCCTACGATGCCCCGGTGACGGCCCTGGCGATCAATTTCAACACCCTGGCCCTGACTAAGGAGGCTGGTAAGGTCCTGAGCGGTGAAGCCCAGACGCCCCTGACGCCCCTAGGGCGGGAGATCGCCGCCCGGTTAGGGCCCGGCAAGCACCGGGTCAACCTTAAGGATCGGGAGACGGCCCTGCGTTATTTCGGCGAGGTGCTGGCGGCCAAGCTGGAAGCGGCCGGGATTGCGGTGAAGGGTGGTTCCCGCCTTGGCCTGGCGCCCTCCGGGGCCAAGCGCATCTATCGGTACGAGAATGGCCGGAATTTGCGCGAGGTCCTGACCCCCATGCTGGAGTACTCCAATAATTTCATTGCCAATTACCTCTTCGTGATGTTGGGCGGCAAGGAGGGTCTGCGAGGGCTGGACATGGCTAAGGCGCAACAGGCGGCCCGGAAGTGGGTGGACAAGGAGTTTCACTGGCGTGATTACCGGATCGAGGATGGCGCCGGCTTGTCTCGCGCCAATCGCCTCAGCGCGCGCCAGTTACTGGAGGTGGTGAAGGCATTTGCGCCTTACCGCGAGTTGCTCCCGGCGCATGAGGGCGTGGCCAGGGCCAAGACGGGAACCCTCAAGGGGGTGAGTACCTATGCCGGTTTCGTACGGCGAGACGGCCGGTGGGAGCCTTTCGGTCTCATGATCAACGAGCTGGTGGCCTATAATCTGCGTCTGGAGGTCGTCGATACCCTGGCCCGGGCCCCCGATGTATCCCGCTATTGCCCAGGGTCCAAGTGTTGACCTCCCGTACCGTTGTCATGATGCCATCCCATCGCCTCCTCGCCCTGGCTGCCACCTTCCTGGCGCTGGCCCTGACCGCCTGCGCCCCCATGCCAACCGCCTCCGTGACCGAGGGGGGCGGTAAGGA
>JBATOB010000246.1:0-2881 GCA_049290655.1 Chromatiaceae bacterium
ATCGGCACCTATGTCCTGTCCGCCGGCTATTACGACGCCTACTACCTCAAGGCTCAGAGGCTGCGTCACCTCATCAGCGACGACTTCCGCCGCGCCTTCGAACGGGTGGATGTCATCCTGGGCCCCACCAGCCCCACCACCGCCTTTCCCCTCGGTGACAAGGCAGACGACCCAGTGGCTATGTACCTCAACGATATCTACACCATCGCCACCAACCTGGCGGGCCTGCCGGGCCTATCGCTTCCCGTGGCCCACTCGGGAGGCCTGCCAGTGGGCCTGCAGCTCATTGGCGACTATTTCCAGGAAGGGCGGCTGCTCAATGTCGCCCACAAGCTGCAAGAGGTCACGGACTGGCACCGGGCCTCGCCGCCAGGCTTCGATTAAAACCTGGGGGCAAAAAGATCCAGGGCACAGGCCAAGGGAGGAAAAAATCCATGCGCGGTCTCTGGCTGGAGGATCGGCAACTGCGCTTACGCGAAGACCTGCCGGTACCGGTCCCCGGCCCGGGCGAGGCCTTGGTGCGGGTCAGGCTGGCGGGGATTTGCGCCACGGACCTGGAATTGAGGCAAGGCTATTATCCCTTCGCCGGCATCCCCGGCCACGAGTTCGTCGGCGAGATCGCCGCCGCTCCGGACCAGCCCGGATGTTGCGGTGAACGGGTCGTTGGCGAGATCAATCTCCCCTGCGGCCACTGTGCCCAGTGCCAGGCCGGGCGCGGTAATCACTGCCTGGAGCGCAAGGCGCTAGGCATCAGGGGGCAGGAGGGTGCCTTCGCCGAATACCTGGTCCTGCCCCTCGCCAACCTGCATGCCGTCCCCGACACCATCCCCGACGAGGCCGCCGTCTTCTGCGAGCCTCTGGCGGCGGCCCTGCGCATCCCAGAACAGAGGCCCATCCGCGCCGGTGAACGCGTTCTGGTCGTGGGCGCCGGGCGCCTGGGGCAACTCATCGCCCTGAGCCTGGCGGGTGGGGGTCACGAACTCCAGGTGGTGGCGCGCCACCCCCGGCAGCGGGCCCTGCTGGAGGGCGCTGGCATCGCCTGGACTGGCGAAGACGCGGTAGCCGCGGGTGACTGGGATTTGGTCATCGAGGCCAGCGGCACGCCGGCCGGCTTTGAGCTTGCCCGCCGCGCCTTGCGCGCCGCGGGCACCCTGATCCTCAAGAGCACCTACACCAGCCGGACGGAGATCGATCTATCCCGGCTGGTGGTGGACGAGATCACCCTGATAGGCTCCCGCTGCGGGCCCTTCGTAACCGCCCTGGAGCGGCTGCGTCTGGACCTGGACCCGCGTCCCCTGATCGACGGACGCTATCCCCTGGCCCAAGCCGTCGCGGCCTTTACCGAGGCAGCACGCCCGGGGGTGCTAAAGATCCTCGTCACTTGTGGTGATCGGGATTGAACCGTGGCTATCCGGGGATGCCAAGGGCGATGTCCGTGGTAGCAAGAGCAATCCCCTGGACCGCGGAGCGGCCGAGCCCACGGCGCCATCCCCACGCGATAGCGTCCCATCCCGCCGAGTCCTGCCCGCGAGAGGCCGTGATACACTCAAGTTTTGGCGCCGGGCACGGGCGCACCCCATTTCAATCCCTTGATCAATCCGGAGTATCGACGTGAAACTGACCGCAACCCATCAGGGGAAGGCGCTCGCCATCGCCCCCCAGGGCCGCCTCGACAGCACGACGGCCCCTGCCTTCGAGAAGCAGCTCATGGAATATCTGGCCCGTCAGTCCAACCTGATCCTGGATTTCAGCGCCCTGGACTTCATCTCCAGCGCGGGTCTGCGCGTCCTCCTCATGGCCGCCAAACGGATCGGCAAGGATAATGGCCGTTTCCTCCTGTGCGAGGTCAGCCAGCCCGTTCGCGAGGTCCTGGAGATCAGCGGCTTCCTGGGTATGATCGAGGTCGTCGGCAGCCGTGATGAAGCCCTGGCGGAGATGCCCTCATGACCGCCCAAAATAGCCTCCTCTATGTCTCGGCGCCGGTAAATGCCCTGGTCGAGGGCCTCTACCGGGAAGACACCTCTATTGCCGACATCCTGGCCCGGGGGGATTTCGGCCTCGGCACTTTCAATGACCTGGATGGTGAAATGGTGGTCCTGGACGGCCAGGTTTACCAGCTCCGCTCCGACGGCATTGCCTACGCGGTAACCCCGGACACCCGCACCCCCTTCGCCTGCGTCACCTTCTTCCGCCCCTACAGCGAGGAGAAGATCGACCAACCGCTGGACTACCCGGGCCTGATGACCCTCTTCGACCGCCTGCTGCCGTCCAAGAACATGCTCTATGCCCTCCGCCTGGACGGACTCTTTGATTATGTGCGCACCCGCTCCGTGCCGCGCCAGGACTCCTACCGGCCCTTGGTGGAGGTGGCGCGGGAACAGCCCGAGTTCGAATTCGAGCACATCGAGGGCACCCTGGTCGGCTACTGGACACCCAACTTCATGCAGTCCATCGCCGTGCCCGGCTATCACCTCCACTTTCTGACCGCGGACAAGCGGCACGGTGGCCACCTGCTGGAATGCCGGCCGCGCCACATCCGCATCAGCCTGCAACACATTGCCCGCCTGGAACTGGGTCTGCCCCTGACCCTGGACTACCTCACGGCGGACCTGGGACGGGATACCTCCCGGGATCTGCGCGAGGCCGAGCACTGAGCCAGCCACAGGCCAGGGTGCTGGCGCCGGTACTCGCCGAGATTGATCGCCTCGCCGTGCAGCGCGCGGCTACCCAGGCCCAGCGCGCCGTCGAGGCCCGCGACGGCGCGGATCTTTATGTCTGCCGGGCGGATTCGCTCCGCGCCGGCAACTGCCCGGCGGGCACCGATGCCTGGCTGCGGGAGCGGGGCCTGGACGCTGGCAAACACGCTGCCGGCCATGGAGAG
>JBATOB010000247.1:0-1605 GCA_049290655.1 Chromatiaceae bacterium
CCCTTACCCTAGGCCGAATCGATCTGGTCGAATGTTCCATGGTCAGGAGGCGGTACGGCGCCTTATCCACGTCCACCTCCGGCGCGACCTGGACACCTGGACATACCCAGGTTGACGTGGAGGAAAACTAGTTGTCCCGTCCCGTGTAATTATTTGCCGACCAGGAGCTATCCTTTGTTCCGCGCCGGAGAGGTTCTGGAGTACCTTGCCGCGGGGGGAGCCGGCGGGAGCCCGGAGGGCGACCAGAGGCTTCCCCCGCGGCAAGGCGCCGCACCGGAGGTGGCTTGATCGGTACCTGACGCCCACACGCGGCCCTACGAGAGGTGAACCCTGCACGTCAACCTGCACCAGAACGCCCGTACGACCCCGGCGATCCGCCGCGAACGGCGCGAAGCGACCGCCGCGACCGGCGAGCTGGCCCGGCGCTATCACCTGAGCTAGGCGACGGTGCGCAAGTGGCGGCGACGGGAGGATGGGGCCGACCGCTCGCATCGCCCTCATCGCCCTCATCGCCTGCACACCACCCTGTTGCCAGCCCAGGAGGCGATCGTGGTGGCCCGGCGCCAGGCGCTGCTGCTTGCCCAGGGATGACCTGCAGCGGTAACCCGGGAGTTCATTCATGAGGGCGTCTCGCGCTCGGGCCTGGACCGCTGTCTGCGTCGCCACGGGGTCGCGGACCTCCCGGCCCCGCAGCCCCGGGAGGCGAGCGCCAAGCCCTCGTTCCAGCCCTGCAAGGACGCTGTCCCCGGCGGCGTGCCTGTCGACGTCAAGGACCGGCTGCGGCTGCCCGACCAGGATCAGCGCTGCTACCGGTTGGTCGCCAGCGATCGCGCCACGCGCTGGGTCTAGGTAGAGAGCCTCCCGGAGCCGTCCGCCACCGGCGCCCAGGGCCTTCTGGCCAACCTCCTCCAGGCGGCCCCCTTTCAGATCACCCCGATCCTGACCGATAACGGCTAGGCGTTCACCGCCCGTTGCCGCGCCACCGGTGAGCGTCCACCGACCGGTCAGCAGCGCCGCAACCGGCCCTGCGCCGCACAGGACCGCGAGCACCGCCTCATCCCGACCGCCATCCCCAAATCCATGGCAGAGTGGCGCGCTTTAACGGCCGCATCGGCGAAGTCCTGGCGACCCGCCGCTCGGGCGAGCACCTGGCGGAGACCTGGCAACGCGATGTCAACGTCTACAATGACCACCTTCCGCAGCGGGCACGTCAGCCCGGCAGAAGCCCTCCAACAGTGGCCGCAAAAGCAGCCAGAGTTGTTCGTTTCAGAGGTTAATAATCTCCCGGTGCTTGACACCCGCCCAGGTACTCGCAATCGCGCCCGATCAGACCACGTACCCGATCCAGAAACCCGTCGTCGGTCATTCTCAGTCCCCCGCATGTGTCCCAGGTGCCGGACGGGTCTGGACATGGGGTGGGGCTGGCCGTCTGGAAGCGCGGGTCCGTGCCGGGTTGGCGTATCGAACCCCTGGGGAATCGGCTACCATGACCTGGCCTGGATGTTCTAGGTCAAAACATAGAAGGATGGAGGACTCATGAAGTACACAGGTTCAGCCTTGACGGCGCTACTGGTCGCCCTCGGTATGGGGGTCGCGACCCTGGGG
>JBATOB010000248.1:0-33630 GCA_049290655.1 Chromatiaceae bacterium
TTACCTCAATGACGAGGGTTGGCTGGGGCTGGGTTGCATCATTTTCAGCCAGTATTACGACACCGGCCGCTGGGTGGCGGACGCCCTCGCCGCCGAACACGGGTCCGAGATGATAGGTCTTTATGCCGGCGCCGACCGCCCCCAACGGGGCACGTCGTGACGCAGCCGTGACCCGGAGCGGGGCGAACCGGGGCCTCAGGGTTGTCGCCGAGCGCCAGGCGCAAGGGGGACTGGGATGTCCCGTTTCGCATCCTGAGCACGGCGACACTCCGAGGCGTGGCCCGCGAGGAGCTCAAGCGCAGGGTTGCCGACCACGACATCCGCATCATGGTCGCCACCGATGCCGCCTGCAAGGGCTTGAACCTGCAAACCCTGGGCACCCTGATCAATGTTGACCTGCCCTGGAACCCGACCCGGTTGGAGCAGCGGGCTGGACGCATCAAGCGCTTTGGCCAGGCGCGCTCGGCGGTGGATATGCTGAATCTGGTCCATCAGGGCACGGTGGACGAGATGGTCTATGCGCGCCTTTCGGAACGGATGCGCAATCGCTATGACCTCTTTGGCGGGCTACCCGATACCATCCACGATGATTGGATCGAAACTATCGAGAACCTGGGCGAGCGGATGGATCGCTACATCGAGGAGCGCCGGCAGGCCACCGGCTTTGATTTGCGCTACAACGACAGCATCAAGCCGACGGACAGCGCCTGGCGGGACTGCGCCGGGGTTCTCTCCCGGCGGGATTTCGAGAACCTCATGCGTCAGGGCTGGGGAGGCTGACGAGGACGCCGGCATCCGCGCTATCCATTTCGGTCGGCGGGATGCTCGGCCATCCAGTGTCGGGCAATCGCTTCCCGCCGGCAGATCCACACCGGGTCGTGGCCTTGCACGTAATCGAGAAACCGCACCAGGGCCATGGCGCGGGCCGGATGACCGCTGATGCGGCCGTGGAGGCCAACACTCATCAGCTTGGGGTGCCGCGCGCCCTCCTGCCAGAGCAGGTCGAAGGCGGCCTTGAGCAGACGGAAAAAGTCGTCCCCACAGGCACAACCGTTCGGCAGCAGGTAGCGGGCGTCGTTGTTGACCAGGGTGTAGGGGATCACCAGGTGGGCGGGCGCTCCGGGGAGCCAATAGGGCAGGTCGTCGTTATAGGCGTCCGAGCTGTAGAGGAGGCCGCCCTCCTCGCGCAGCAGCCGGCGGCTATGGTGACTGACGCGCCCCGTGTACCAGCCCACCGGGCGTTGGCCGCACAGCCGCTCGATGATGTCGATGGTGTGACGGATGTGCCGCCGCTCTTCGTCCTCGGGGATGTCGCGATAGTCCAGCCAGCGGTAGCCATGCCCGGCGACCTCATGCCCGGCCGTGGCCAGGGCGCGGGCGATCCCCGGGTTGAGCTCCAGGGCCTGGCCGACGGCAAAGGCGGTTAGGGGCAGGCCGCGGGCGCTGAACAGGTCCAGGATGCGCCAGACGCCGGCGCGGGAGCCGTATTCATACATCCCCTCGACGCTGAGGTCCCGTTCGCCCAGGCGCGCGGGACGGCCGGGCAACTCATGGAGATAGGCCTCGGACCGGGCGTCGCCGTTGAGGATACAGGACTCGGCGCCTTCCTCGATGTTGAGCACGAATTGCACCGCGACGCGGGCCTGACCCGGCCAGCGCGGCTGGGGTGGGCGCCCGCCATAACCGACGAGGTCGCGCCCGGTCATCAGCCCAGCTCGAAGGTCGTGACGCCGAAGATGCGCGCATGGGCGAGATCGGGAGTTGGGCCCAGATACATGCGGGCGCAGCCGAAGACCTCGACCATCGTCTCTTGGCGCGCCAGTTCCAGGGCGGCGGGATTGTTCTCCGGGGTGTCGAGGAAGAGGGGCCCGCCGGCGGCGAATCCGGCCAGGTGGGTATAGAGGGCACTGGCGGCTGGGGCGTCGTCGGCGAACAAGGGGCCGATCTTGTAGCCTTCGCCACAGCGGCGGATCACGCCGTAGCCGCTCAGTTGCCCAGCGCGGAGGCAGCCCAGGGCGAGGCTGTCGGGTTGGCTGATCCAGCCGGCCAGGAAGGTCGGGCGGGGGGCGGGGAAGCAGGTGCGGTCGTAAGCGAGGATCTGATCGAAAGACACTTGGGCTAAGGGGACTATCTCTTCGTCGCCCACCGGCGGGGTTGCAGGATGGGCGGGGATCTCGGCGCGAAACCGGATGTCGCGATGCGAGAAGACGAAGCCGCCCTTGGCGTAGTAGTCCTGCATGGCGAAGACGCCATCCATGCCGATGGTCGCGCCGGGGCGCAGCCGGGCAAGCAAGCGCTCGCGGCGGGCGTGCCAGAGGCTATTGCCGAGACCCTGGCCGCGAAACTCGGGCCGCACGATGAAGAAACCCATGAAGCCAAAGTCACCCTGGTAAGCGGTGATGGCCCCGCCACCAATCATGTCGCCATCGAGGTCCGCGGCGATGAAGGCGTCGGGGTCGGTGGCCCAGAAGATCTCGGCATCATGCCGGCCCGGGTTCCAGCCCTCCCGGGCGGCCCAGTTGACGAGCTCGTCCACCTCGGGACGGGTCATGTTGCGGATCATCAGCTTAGGGGTCATGGGCAGCCTCTTATGGGTGGTTCAGGGAGAAGGCTAAGCGCGTGTCGGGTAGCGGTCAAGGCCGACAACGCCGCCGTTCCGGGCTGGCGTGAGGGTTGGGGATGCCCCGTCATCGAGGGGCGGGAGCATGGGGGTCGCGATCCCTCGGCAAGAGCCGGCGGGGAGCCCAACAGCGCCGCCGCGGTTGGCGCCTGTCGGCCCGGACCCGATGGGGCCTGATCCGGTAAACCCAGAATAAAAGTTGGCATCCGCGTCGGGCGGGTCATAATTTAGCCGCTTCATCCGCCGGAGGAACCCATGGAACCCTCGACCGCCGTCATTCTCGCGATCGCCTTACTCGGCCTGTTTTACATCGTTGCCATCTTTTGGCGGGTTACCGAAAAAATAATGGCAAAAACCTTGAGGGTAAGTCAGCCGATGAAGTGGCGTTCGTTAATTGCTCTTGGTCTTTTACTGCCGATTTTCCTACAGGGCGGCTGTGGCACGACTCGGGAAGTGCAGTACACGGGTCATCAGGTTGACGGCTGGGAGCATAAGCCCGTGGCTTTCAAAACAGTTGTTATTTCCGTTAAATCGGAAGTGCCGGGGGCCGAGGAGGCGGAAAAACAGCTTAATTTCGCCATGGAGGTTGAGTTTCTTTATAAAAATAAATTAATTGTCAAGTCCGGTGGTGATATAGAGGTCGCCGTGGTTATTAAATCGCTGAAAGACGTACCGCGAGAAAGCCGGGTTTGGTTTGGCAGTCTGGCGGGAAGCGCGACATTGCTCGCGGATGTAAGGGTTGTAGGGAAAAAATCAAAACCCTTTTCGTTTGCCGTTGAAACGGTGTCACGCGGCGCTGGTACCACGGAGGATTTTTTGACCGGCAAGGGCGGTAGTACTCAGGATATGCTGGAGCGGACCGCGGAAGTTATTGTTGCGGAACTTGTCCCCTAGCCAGGCAAAATTTCCGAGTGGCCATTGTCCGCCGGTGTCTAAAACCCCTTGGGGTAGGGCTATGGCCTGGTCGCTGGGGACTCGGGTCCAAGGGGTGAAAATTTATCGCCTTGGCCTTGACCCGACCTGTTGGCCAAGAGTAAGAGTTATTTAAGGATATTCTAATTATTACAGAAGGATGTTGACATTTTCGGGTAAAAATGGAATGTTACGATAAGGGGTGGTAGCTATATCGCTCTTGGGCTTGCCTGGAAGGGTCGGGTCAACGAACGTCCCCAGCATCGATAATTACTACTAAATTGATGAGGAAGACTCATGTATGACATAGCGCATTTCCGCAAAAGCCAGGAAGACTTGCTGAAAATGATCGAGGAATTACAGTCCTTGATGGCCACCGATATGTTCGAAATGAGCCAGAACGCCATGACCGCTTATCAGGTTCTCTGCGATCTGAGCTTCAAGATTCACGCGCACCTTGGGGAGGCGGATCGCTATGTTTATCCCTATCTGCTCATTCATGATGACCCCAGAGTCCAGTCCCTCGCGTGGGGTTTCATCAACGGCGAGAATCCACTCCGCCAGACCTTTGCTGACTACTACATCAAGTGGCTGAATAACTTCCACTTCATCTTCCCCCAAGACTTCATTAGCGATAGCCAGGAAATATTCAACATGATCAGAGAGCGTATTGATCGTGAAAACAAAGAGTTGCTTCCTTGGCTTGCCGAGATCGGCATCAATCATCATTCCCGCGTCCAGGATCCCCCGGCCGGGCTCTAGCGCGACCCTCTCCAGGGGCTGGACAGCAGCAATAATGACATCACCGGTTTTCCCGGTCACCCCCACCGAGGCTTCGTGACCGTCACCTATATGCCCCACGGTCACCCTGACCATGAGTAACAGCGCCAAAAATGCCTATAACGCCCGGGTCGTGGGGCGGGAGGAAATCAATCCGCAACTGTTGATCCTACGGGTCCAACCCGAAACCGCATTGTTTGATTTCAAGCCCGGACAGTTCGCCGTGCTAGGTCTGCTCGGTAACGAGTCCCGGGTGGCCGAGGCCGTCCCGGAAGAGGTCGTCCCCCCAAGGGATAAAATCATCCGCCGCGCCTACAGCGTGGCGTCATCGAGCCGGGAGCGCCGCTACGCGGAGTTCATTATCACCCTCGTTACCAGCGGTGATCTGACGCCCCGGCTGTTTGCCTTGCGGGATGGCGACCGCCTCTTCCTGGGACCCAAGGCCAGCGGGATTTTTACGCTTGACCGGGTCCCGCCTGGCAAGGCGGTCATTCTTATCGCCACGGGGACCGGGCTGGCGCCCTACATCTCCATGCTCAGGACCATGTTGTTGCATGACACGCAACGGCGTTTTGTTGTCCTACACGGTGCGCGCTTTGGCTGGGACTTGGGCTACCGTGGCGAACTCGAAAGCCTTATGCGGTTACGTCCCAACTTCACTTACATCCCGAGCATCACGCGGCCGGATCAGGACCCGCATTTTCAGGGTCTTACTGGCAGGATACAGGCCTTGCTGGAGCAGGGCGTGGTAGAACAGGAAGCCGGCATCCCACTCGATCCGATGGAAGCCGATGTCTTTCTGTGCGGTAACCCCGACATGGTGACTTCCGTGAACTCGATCCTCGCCGCCAAGGGTTTCAAGGCCGGGCGGGGTCGGGAACCGGGAACGATTCATGTGGAGAAATACTGGTGAAGGGGACGGGGGATAAGCTGCCCAAGTGCCACTCCTGGGCACCATCGGATGGGCCGCCTCGGGCGCCCCTGATCTTTAACCTTTGGGATTGGCGACTAATGTTGCGTGGGTGCCATCGCACAGGGGGGGGGTGGCGGTCCGCTTGCATTGGCACAGGTAGTAGGTTCCGTCTTCCTGGGGCGTAAAGGGCATGGGGTTGAAGCCCTCCGTATGGGAGCCGTCGCAATAAGGCTGGTTGGCGGAGAGGCCGCAGGCGCACCAATAGATGGTCTGGCCGCCCTTGAGTTCGACGGCGGCGGGTTGGGTGGCGGCGATCTTGGGCTCGTTCATGGCATTTTCCTCATGGTTGGTCAGTCGTACAGAAGGAAGGGGGCGCGTTCCTCGCGCCAGGCCGCCTCGTCGGCGACAAGCCGGCTCTCCAGGTCGGCGGGGACTGCTTGGGGGTCGTCAACCCAGTCGCGCAGCAGGGTGCCACCAGCCAGGAGGTCGATGGCTAGGCGTTCGGTCTCGTATTCGTATGGGAAGTCGCGCCAGAGGGCGTAATCCGGGTAGGTCAGGCGCAAGGCCTTGAGGAAGAGCGCCGCTAGCCGGTAGGGCCGGAAGCGGGAGTGATCATAGCTGGCCAGGTCGGTGTGGATCTGAAGGCCAGAGCAGAGCTGGCCGGCGTGCTTGTGGAATGTCGGCTCGAAGTGGCAGGGGCGCAGCAGGGCGCCCTCCAGCCAGTCCGGGCGCATGGCCGCCATGCGCGCCAGCAATCGGTGGCTGTCGATGTCCGGCGCCCCCACCAGTTCCAGGGCGACCGTGGTGCCCCGGCCCTCGGACAGGCTGGTGCCCTCGAAGAGCACGGTGCCGGGGAAGCAGCGCGCCATATTGAGGCTGGAGGCATTGGGGCTGGGGTTGATCCAGGGCCTCTGGTGCAAGGGCCAGCCGTAACCCGGCCCTTCGTTCATGTGGTAGTCGGCCATGGCCACGATTTCCAGTTCGACATCCAGATCCAGCCGCGCCACCAGCCAGCGCGCCAGTTCGCCGAAGGTAAGGCCATGGCGCATGATGAGTGGGGCGGCGCCGACGAAGCTCTCCCAGCCCGGCTCCAGAATCGTCCCCTCGATGGGCCGGCCGGCTGGATTCGGCCTGTCCAGTACCCAGACCGCCTTGCCGGACCGGGCGCAGGCCTCCAGCAGGTAGGCCAGGGTGGTGACGAAGGTGTAAATGCGGGTGCCGATGTCCTGAAGGTCCACCAGCAAGACGTCGAAAGCCTCCAGCATGGCGGCGGTCGGCCGGCGTACCTCACCATAGAGGCTGAAGACTGGGATGCCATGGACCGGGTCACGATAGTCCTGGGTCTCGACCATGTTGTCCTGCTTGTCGCCGCGCATACCATGCTGGGGGCCGAAGGTGGCGGTGATGGCCAGTCCGGGCGTCGCCATCAGGGCATCCAGACTCGGCTGGCCCGTGGTCGTCACGGAGGCCGGATGCCCAAGCAGGGCCAAACGCCGGCCACGCAGTGCGTTCAGGCGGGGGCTGGCGAGGAGAACCGAGATGCCGGATTGCACGGGGGGCGAGGTTCCTTGTCGTTTTGGGGACATCAACCAAAAAATTCTCGGGAAGATCCCGAAATGGCTGACGGCTTGATACACGGCAAAATGGGTGCCACTTAGAGTGGTACGAGAGATTCCAGTATGCCACCGCCCACGTCAAGCCCTTGGGCTCAAGTAGCGGCCGCTGACAATAATCAACCTTCAGCCAGATCGTCATCTGTATCATGTTAGCCAAGCGCGCATCCGTCTCGGCGTTCAGGGGCCTGGTGTTTGCCTCACGGTACTCCCCATCCGCGCGCCGGGTCCTGGCCTGCCTTCCGTCAATCCCGTCTCTTTGCGATGAAATATCCTAGAACGCCATGACTGAATACGCACTGATTCTGGTTGGTACCGTGTTGGTCAACAATTTTGTGTTGGTCAAATTTCTCGGCCTCTGCCCCTTCATGGGGGTATCCAAGAAGCTGGAGACGGCCATCGGCATGGGTATGGCGACGACCTTCGTCTTGACCCTGTCCGCGATCTGCACCTGGTTGGTGAACGAGTACCTGCTGGCGCCGCTGGGCATCGAATACCTACGCACGATCGCCTTTATCCTGGTGATCGCCTCGGTAGTCCAGTTCACCGAGACGGTGATGCGCAAGACCAGCCCTGTGCTTTACCAGGTCCTGGGCATCTTCCTGCCCCTCATCACCGTCAACTGTGCCGTGCTGGCCGTAACCCTGCTCAACCTCCAGGCCGGATTTGACCTGATGGCCGCGGCCATCAACGGCTTTGGCGCCGCCTTGGGCTTTTCCCTGGTCTTGGTCCTCTTCGCCGCCCTGCGCGAGCGCATCGCCGTGGCCGACGTGCCCGAGCCCTTCCAAGGTAGCGCCATCGCCCTGGTCACGGCGGGCATCATGTCCCTCGCCTTCATGGGCTTCGCCGGACTCGTGTCCGCCTAAGGCCCCATGAGTCAGTCCTGACTGGGGCCGTTTGGGCATCGCCATGCTGACCGCCATTCTTGCCATTGCCCTCCTCGCGGTCCTCTTTGGGCTGCTGCTGGGCTATTCGGCGATCCGTTTCAAGGTGGAGGGCGACCCCCTCGCCGAGCGGATCGATGCCTTGCTGCCCCAGACCCAGTGCGGCCAGTGCGGCTATCCCGGCTGTAAGCCCTATGCCGAGGCCATCGCCAAGGGCGCGGCGCCGATCAACAAGTGCGTGCCTGGCGGCACGACGACGGTCATCGCCCTGGCGGATCTCCTCGGGCGCGATCCGGAGCCCGTGTCCGGCGCCGGCCCCGAAAAGCCCAAGGCCATCGCCGTGATCGATGAGCAGGAGTGTATCGGCTGCACCCTCTGCATTCAGGCCTGCCCGGTCGATGCCATTATGGGTGCCGCCAAGCAGTTGCACGTCATCATCGCCAGCGAGTGCACCGGCTGTGAACTCTGCCTCAAGCCCTGCCCCGTGGAGTGCATCCACATGATCCCCATCCCGGCCGAAACCAGCAACTGGAGGTGGCCCTATCCGGAGCGCCCGCCCGAACGGGCCATCACCTGAACCGAGAGAGGCCCTAGTTTGGATTCAGCCCTGTACTCCTACCGGCTCGGCGCCGGCCAGCGCCAACTCTGGACCTTCCCCGGCGGCTTACACCTGCCCGACGAGAAGGAGCTGTCGAATAGTGTCCCCCTAGTCAGCGCCCCCCTGTCCCGGCGACTCATTATCCCCTTGCGTCAGCATATTGGCGCCCCGGCCAAGCCCCTGGTCGCGGTCGGTGACCGGGTCCTCAAGGGTCAGTTAATTGGCGAGGCGCAGGGCACCCTGAGCGCGACGATCCATGCCTCCAGTTCCGGGACCGTTATCGCCCTTGAGGAACGCCCGGTCCCCCATGCCTCCGGCCTGAGCGCCCCCTGCATCCTGATCGAGACCGATGGCGAGGACGCCTGGGCCGAGTTGCCGCCGCCGCTATCCGCTAGACCCGACCCGACGGCCCTGCGCGAGCGCATCCGCTGGGCGGGCATCGTCGGCCTGGGCGGCGCCACCTTTCCCAGCAGCGTCAAGCTGACCCCGGCACCAGGCATCCGCATCCGGACCCTGATCGTCAACGGGGCCGAGTGCGAGCCCTACATCAGTTGCGATGACCGTCTGATGCGGGACAAGCCGGAACGCATACTCCAGGGCGCCCGCCTGCTGCGGGACCTGCTGGGCGTTGATGAGTGCCTGATCGCGGTGGAGGACAACAAACCCGAGGCCGTCACGGCCCTGCGCCAGTCCCTAAAATCGGCTGGTGACGCGGCCGCCATTGAAATCATCGCCATCCCTACCCTCTATCCCTCGGGGGGGGAAAAGCAGCTCATCCGCATCCTCACCGGCCAGGAGGTGCCCAGCCGTGAGATTCCGGTCCAGATCGGCATCGTCTGCCAGAACATCGCCACCGTCGCCGCCATCGCCGACGCTGCCTTCGACGGCAAGCCCCTGATCTCGCGCATCGTCACCCTGACCGGGCGCGGCGTGGGCCAGCCGCGCAACCTGGAGGTGCCCATCGGCGTGCCCATCCGGGACTTCATCGAGCAGGCCGGCGGCTTGAGCCCCAAGATGGGGCGGCTACTCATCGGCGGACCCATGATGGGCTTCGCCTGCGACGACCTGGATGTGCCCGTGACCAAGGCCGTCAACTGTCTCCTGGCCCTGAGTCCCGAGGAGGCCCCCGACCCAGGGCCGGTCCTGGCCTGCATCCGCTGTGGCGCCTGCGCCCAGGCCTGCCCCGTCAGCCTGCTGCCTCAGCAGTTGTATTGGCATGCCCGGGCCCGGGACCTGGACAAGGTACGCGACTACAACCTCTTCGATTGCATCGAGTGCGGCTGTTGCGCCGTGGTCTGTCCCTCCCATATCCCTCTGGTTCAATATTACCGCTTCGCCAAGAACGAATGCCTGGCGCGGGACCAGGAGAAACGTCAGGCCGAGCTCGCTCGCCAGCGCCATGAGGCCAAGGAGGCGCGGCTGGAGCGGTTGGAACAGGAGCGCAAGGCCAATCTGCGCAAGAAGAAGGAGGGTCTGGCGGACAAGCCGACACCCTCCCCGCCCGGCCCCACCGAGGCGGGGGCAAGGCCCCCGGATACCGCCACCCAGGACCCGAAAAAGGCCGCCATCGCCGCCGCCCTCAAGCGTGCCGCGGAAAAGAAGGCGGCCCTGGCCAGTCAGGGCCTGGCGCCCAAAAACACCGAGAACCTGGCGCCGGCCCAGCAGCGTCAGGTAGAGGCCGCCGAGGTCCGCCGTCGCGAGCTGCAAGCGGCGGAAGATGCGGCACGGCCGCGGGAATAAAGCATGATGCCGTCCCCTACCGTCTCCTCGCCCTTCGCCGGGCGCCTCAACCGTACCGACCAGATCATGCTCCAGGTCATCCTGGCCCTGATCCCAGGTACCCTAGCCATGGTCTGGTACTTCGGCTGGGGCGTCCTCATCAACATGGCCTTGGCGAGCCTCTTTGCCCTGGCTTGCGAGGCCCTGGCCATGTGGCTGCGGGGCCGGCCCGCGTTGCCGGCCATCGGCGACCTCAGCGCCCTGGTCACGGCCCTGCTCTTCGCCATCGCCGTACCCCCAACCTTGCCGTGGTGGATGACCCTGATCGGCATTGCCTTCGCCATCATCATCGTCAAGCAGTTGTATGGGGGACTGGGCTACAACCCCTTTAACCCCGCCATGGCGGGTTACGTCTTCCTGCTCGTGTCCTATCCCCTGGCGATGACGACCTGGTTGGCGCCCAACATCCCGGAAATCCTGGATACCCATCATCTGGTCACGCTGTCCTTCCTGGATTCGGCCCGGCTCATCCTGACCGGGGCCTTGCCGCCCAATGTGGCCTGGGATGCCATGAGCGCGGCCACGCCCCTGGACGAGATGTTCTCCAAGCTCGACCAAAACGCCACCATCCCCGAGATCCTCGCCAGCCCCCTGTGGGGGGATTACGGCGGGCGCGGCTGGGAATGGATTGGCAACTGGTTCCTGCTGGGGGGGCTCTACATGATCTGGCGCGGCGTCATCACCTGGCGCATCCCGGTGGCCGTACTGGCGGGCCTGCTCATCCCCGCCGGGATGTTCTGGCTCGTGGACCCCCAGGCCTTCCCCTTCCCGGCCTTCCACATCTTCGCCGGCGGCACCATCCTGGGGGCCTTTTTCATCGCCACCGATCCGGTAACCGCCTGCACCACACCTCGAGGCCAACTCGTCTATGGCGCCGCCATTGGTCTTATCATTCTGGCTATACGCCACTGGGGCGGCTATCCGGACGCCGTGGCCTTCGCGGTCTTGCTCCTGAACATCGCCGCCCCCACCATCGATTACTACACTCAGCCCCGCGTCTTCGGCCATGGCCGGAGGGAAAAGACATGAATACAAAGCCCATCCTCGGCGCTGGCGCCATCCTCGGCGCCTTCGCTATCGCTGGCGTTGGTCTGGTGGTCGTAACCAATTTCCTGACCGAAGAGCGCATCGCCGCCAATCTGCGCGAAGCCATGCTGGACAAATTCAGCGCCATCCTACCGACGGCATCGGGAACCGAGGCGCCCCTCATGGACAATGACCCCCTGGCCGACCGAATCCAGGTCAGTGCCCCGGACCTGCTCGGGGCCCCCGCCACGGATGTTTATCGGATACGCCAGGGCGGGGAGCCGGTGGCGGTCATCCTCAATCCCACGGTCCCCGATGGCTATGCCGGACCCATCCGGCTCCTGGTGGCGGTCAAGACCGATGGCACCCTGGGCGGGGTCCGGGTCCTTGACCACCACGAGACCCCAGGGTTGGGGGACAAGATCGAAGAACGTAAAAGCGACTGGATCAAGGTGCAGTTCGACGGCAAGGGTCTAGGCCAACCGGCGGAGGATCGCTGGCTGGTGAAACGCGACGGCGGCGACTTCGACCAGTTCACGGGCGCCACCATCACCCCCAGATCCATTGTCAAGACGGTCAAGAATACCCTCAAGTATGTGGCCCGTGAGGGTGATGCCCTCTTCGCCAAACCGGCCGCGATAGCCCCGGCACCTGGCGCCAAGGAGGCCTCCTGATGGCCAGCCCCTCTTACCCCGCCATCATCGGCGATGGCTTCTGGCGACAGAACCAGGCCCTGGTGGCCCTCCTTGGCCTCTGCCCCATGCTCGCCACGACGACCTCGGCGACCAATGGCCTGGGCATGGGTTTGGCCACCACCACCGTGCTGGTGCTCTCCAACCTGGTCATCTCCCTAATCCGTGACCTGATGCGCGCGGAGATCCGGCTGCCGGTCTTTGTGCTGGTGATTGCCTCCTTCGTCACCGCCGTCGAACTGGTCATGCAAGCCTATTTTTACCAGCTCTACCTCATGCTGGGGATCTTCATCCCCCTGATCGTCACCAACTGCATCATTGTCGGCCGCGCCGAGTCCTTCGCCTCTCGCAACCCCGTGGTTCCCGCCCTGGCGGATGGTCTTGCCATGGGCCTGGGCTACACCCTGGTCCTGACGGTGCTGGGCGGCATACGTGAATTTCTCGCCCAAGGTACCCTCTTCTACCAGGCGGACATCCTTTTCGGCGAGGGTGCACGGGTCCTTTCGTTCTCCCTGGGCGAAGGCTTTCAAGGCGCCCTCCTCGCTATCCTCCCCCCAGGGGCCTTCATCACCCTTGGTTTCCTGATAGCGCTCAAGAATATCCTCGACAAAGCCATGGTCCGACGCCAGGCGTCCGCCAGGGTGTCTGGCGTCTCGACTCCCGATGATCGGCATCCCGCCGGTAAGATCACGGATCATCCGGCCCCCGCGACCTAGCGGATATGAACTACGCCCTTATCCTCGAAGAGTTGGGCCGAGCCAGTCTGTTCGAGCTTTATCGCCTGAACTCCGCTATCGGCAACCAGCTTGATGATCCGACGCGCATCGCGGCGGTGAAGTGCGTCCTGTCTGTCGGTCAGCCCCTACGTTGGTTCGACAGAGACGAAAACCGGCTACAACGCCCTGCATCGGCTTCAACCCGAGACCCTCCCATGATGCCACCTTATGCCTTATGCCTTCGCTCGCGGCGGCACCCTGCTTGGCCTCATGCTGGTGAGGGGCTTCGCCACCGCCGAGCCACCCGCCTCGGCCTATGGGTGATTAGGCGGGGGATGCGCAATCCGAATGCCAAGATGCCCGTGGGGTGTATTGCGCGCCAGCCGTCTCTTTAAGGCCCTCCGCCCCTACCCGGACCTGCCTCAAGCCCTTGCGGTTCAGAATGGCCGTCATCGTGGTGATCGAAGGTAGAGTGGCTTCGGCGAATCCCCGAGCACGCAAGGCATTGATCGCCTCCGCCGCGGTGATCCGTCGAAATTTGGCCCTATTCCCGCGCACGGCCGAGTCTTGTCGAGCGTTCGACCGAGCTACAGCCCAGAGGGCTTCGGCCGCCTCCGGATATTTTTCTTCCCACAATTTGTTGCCCGAAAATGCCGCGCGCGCGCTATAACACACGATATTCGTGCGTAACTCGTTGAGCCCTAGCGCGACCGCCTGGCGACCCCAGCCGAACACCCTTTCCGCCTGTCCAGGGCTCCCCTGGCAGTATTTCAAGGTCATGGACGCTTGAAATGCTCGCCGTTCGGGGCCCTTCAACTTCCATGCGGACCGTTTGATATTCTCTCGATGCTGGCCGTCGAGGTGTGCCGGGTTCGGAGTACAGGAGTTTGTTGTCATCAACCTTGTGCACGTCAGGTGCTAGCAGGTCCAGATCGCCGACTAGGGCCTAACGCTAGTCAACTGTTTATCCATGGGAAGCGGCTGCCATGGATCGGCGGCCACTTCTTATTCCTGGGTTCGATCAAACCTGAGGTAAGGGCGTTACCAGGCGTATCCTGGTGAAGAGGAGAGGACGACCCTGATGTTCCTGGCGGGTGGGCCGGGCAGCTCCTGGGACCGATGAGTGCAGTGCCAGCAGGATGAATCCCAGGCACACGGCCAAGGCGGCCAGTAACATCAAGGTTCCGGCCCCTTGCAACTGGGGGCTCAGAAAAAGCAGGCCATAGCCCAGGATCGCGACTTGCAAGGGGCGCTGAGTGGTCAGGGTTTTGGTGATCATGCGGTTACTCCTAAGTCAGAATGCCTATCGCCAGCCCGCACTGGGCAGTTGGCGGTTTATAGGCCGAGTCAAACGAACAATCCGAGGGCTGCCTAGAGGACTAGGCTAGGCGAGGCCGGATCTTGCCGCGCCGGGCGGTTCGTTTGGTTCAGTCCTTGAGGGGAGTATGTGCATCAACCTTGCCAAGAAATGGCCTTCGCGTTAAATGTAGATTTAACAGCTAGTTGGCTGGGATGCTCGAACAATCCCAAGCCTGCCGGCCATGCAACGTGGATTGCATCCCGATTTCGGAATAAGAAGATAAGTCTATTAAAATCAATGCAATGAAAGGATTGCGGCCCGACAGGATGTGCAGCAAGTGCTGCACCCACCGATTCAAATGCCTTTGGTCCCCTTGCCCAGCATCTCGGGTAGCGGTCGATGGGCGGGTGATGAGTTCCCGTCGGTGCCTGATTGCCAAGAAAACCGGGGCGCCTGTGTGCCCAAGAGCCCGCGCGCCCCACGCCAGAGACGGGAGGTGCCTGGCGGAGCCGCTCGCTTGACTCGGCATTTGTGGCAATTGGAGTGCAATTTACGAAAAAATTGCTGCTATATTACGGAAAAATTACTACACTGCGTCGCTCAGACAACAATGACAACCAGAGGGACCCCCCACCAATGGAAGTACTCTCCATCCTTGTCTATGTTGCCGTTGCGGTGGTCCTCATCTTCGACTACACGAACGGCTTCCACGACGCCTCCAACATCATCGCCACACCCATCGCCTCCCGCGCCCTGACGCCGGTTCAAGCGGTCATCATCGTAGCCTTTTTCGAGTTTCTCGGGCCTCTGCTGGGCGGAACAGCGGTGGCCAACACGATAGGCAAATTCGTCAACCTCGATGGGGTAGCCGAGCTTTTCTCCGTGGCCATCATCCTTTGTGGTCTTTCGGGCGCCATCTTCTGGAACCTGATTACCTGGTGGTTTGGCATCCCTTCCTCCTCCTCCCATGCATTGGTGGGCGGCCTCGCCGGAGCCGTTATGGTGGGCGTTGGCGTGGATCACGTGGTTTGGGGCTTTTCGGAGCTCTTCATGCACGGCAAATTCACCGGTGTCACCAAGGTGCTCCTCGCCCTGGTGATCTCGCCCGTGATCGGTTTCGTGATGGGCTACCTGATCCACCGCCTCGTCTTCCGTCTTACCAGTCAGGCTAAGCCGAAGATCAATGTATTTTTCAAGCGGATCCAGTTCCTGTCCTGCGCCGGCCTGGCCTTCTCCCACGGGGCCAACGACGCCCAGAAGAGCATGGGCATCATCACTTTGGTGCTCCTGACTGGCGGCTTCATCGACAGTTTCCATGTGCCCTTCTGGGTCATCCTGTCCTGCGCCTGCGCCATCACCCTGGGCATCCTCTCCGGCGGTTGGCGCATCGTCCGCACGGTCGGCTTTGGCATCTTCAAGGTGCGGCCCATCCATGCCTTCGACGGCCAACTGACCTCGGCGATGGTGATCATGACGGCCTCGGTCCTCGGTGCCCCGGTCTCCACCACCCATGTCGTCAGCTCTTCCCTGATGGGCATAGGGTCCGCCGAGCGGCCCAAGGCGGTGCGCTGGGCCAAGGCTCAGGAGATCGTCACCACCTGGCTCATCACCATCCCCGGCGCCGGCATCGTGTCGATCATGACCTTCCTAGTACTCGATCTTCTGGTCCCGGGCCTGTGATTAGCCGGGCCCGAAACTGAACAATCTGAATCAAATACCGATCAATAGAGGATTAACCCCATGAGTGGTGGCAACAATTCCATCGTTACCAAGCTAACGGCCCGTATCTTCCCGGTCATGCCGGACTTTTACGGCATGATGGTCGAGCATTGCGATCTGGTGGCCCGGGCCATGGACGTATTCCTGGCGTTTATGGAAACGGGCGACATCGCCAAGGGCGAGCAGGTCCGCGCCATGGAAAAGGAGGGCGATGAGCTCAAGACGCGGCAGATGGAGGTCCTCAACCACGCCTTCGCGACGCCGATGGACCGCGAGGACATCTACCGCGCCATCATGGCCATTGACGAGATCCTGAACTACGCCAAGACCACGATTCGCGAGATGGAGGCCCTGGGGATTCAGCCCGATGCGCATATGGCGGAAATTGCCCGCCTGCTCCGCGATGGCACCCACGCCCTTAGAGACGGCTTTGCCAAGCTATCCATCAAGCCCATGGATGCCGAGGCGGACGCCGCCGCCGCGCGCAAGGCCGAACGTAATACCGAGAAGGTGTACCGCACCGCCCTGTCGGAATTGTTCCGTGCCGATGACCACATCGTGGCCCTGAGACAAGAGGCGCCGGGCGCGCAAGCCGAGGCCTTCATCCACATCATGGAGGTTCTGAAGCGCCGCGAGATCTACCGTCATCTGTCCAACTCAGCGGACCGCCTGGAACACGCCGCGGGCATCCTGCACGACGTCGTGGTGCAGATCGCCTGATCCCTGCCCATAGCTCTCCTGGCCGGCCACCCGCCGGTCGGGAGGTGCAGGAGCGGGGCTGGCCATGCCGGCCCCGATTTTTTTTCACCTAGAAATATCGGCGTTGATTAGCAGGTAGACAGGTAGTTGAAGGTCGTCACGGCCAAAAGGGAAGGGGCGAAAAGATTGTCTAAGAGATGGCGGCCGAGGAATCGCCTCCGGGCCTAGCCCCTAGGCCCGGGGCGAGCGGATGCTGATCGGCTAAGCTAAGTACCAGGCTAGAGGATGATAACCTGGACACCTGGACACCTGGACGCCAACCGCATTTTGCGGTTGACGGTTACTCTAAGGCAGGCGAGGTTAAGCGATCTTCACCACGATGTCGTGCAGAACACGACTGGCCTCCAGCAACTGGTCCGCTGCCCCATACATATCCCGGTAGATTTCCCGGGTCCGAAAAATATCAAGGGACATGCTCAAGGCGTCCGCCGCCGTAGCGTCAGCCTTCTGCGCCAGCAACTTCAGGTTGGTGTCCCGATCATAAAGATGGACCAGGGCACGGCGGTAGGTCTGCTCCATCTTACGCTCCGCATTGCGTGCAAAGGTGGCGTCCTCATCCGCGAGGGCCGGGTTACTCCCCAGCTTGGCGTAACCCCGGCTCAAGGCCTCCACCCCCTCCTTCAAGAGGACCGCCATCTCCAGGACGTACTTGTCCGAATCGAAATCCAGGGCGCCCATCTCGCGAGCGGTGATCTTGGTGTAGTTGATCACATAGTCCAAGGACTGAATCGCGCGGAGGATGTCCTCGCGATCCATGGGGGTCGCAAACGCTTTGTACAGGGCATCGATATTGCGATTCTTCAGCTCGTCGGCCTGCTTTTCCAGGCGACGAATCTCATTCAAGGACTCTTCGCTTCCGGTTTCCATAAACTGGAGGAAAGTCGTGGTCGATTGCACGGCCACATCGCTTTGTTCACACATCATGCGGAAAAAGTCCGGCATGATAGGAAAGATACGGTCCATCAATTTTCCAACCGCCGAATTCGAGTCGCCACTCATTGTTCTGTTCCTCAATGCAAAACGAAAATTAGATAGGGGTCAAGGCATGCCGACACAATGCACCGGGCCTAGGATTGCGGAGTCTTTCTCATGCGACCCCCGTTAGAAAAGCGATGACGTAATAGGTCAGAGCCCCCACCAATCCCGAACCCGGAATGGTGATAACCCAGGTGCTAGCGATGTCCCGGGCCTTTGACCAACGCACCGCCTTGGGGCGTTCCGAGGAGCCGATACCCATGATCGAAGAACTGACCACGTGGGTAGTGGATACCGGCGCACCCAGCGCGGAGGCCCCGAAAATGACGAGCGCGGAGGTCAATTGGGCACTGACCGCGTGGATGGGACGCAGCTTGAAGATGGCGAAGCCAACCGTTTTCACGATGCGCCAGCCACCGGAGAGTATCCCCAGGGTGATGACCGTAGCGCAGGCCAGAATGACCCAGAAGGGCACGACGAACTTATCGATAAAATGGCCCAGCACCAGCACCAGGGTAATGATGCCCATACTCTTCTGAGCATCATTGGCCCCGTGGGAAAAGGCCAGAGCCCCCGCGGTTATAAACTGGACCCTACGCAGCGGCTTGTTGGCCGAGGGCTTGGCGCTGGCGAGCACCATGCTCAACAGGCGCATGATGAGGAATCCGACCCAGAACCCCAGCAGGGGGGAGACGATCAGGGACAGCAAGACCTTGGTGACGCCCGTCATTTGCCCCTTCGTGGCCAGTTCGGTGAATCCCCACACCACGGCGGAGGAGCCGACCGCGGCAATGACGGCGCCCGCCAGACCGCCGACCAGGGCGTGGGAGGAGGAGGAAGGGATGCCATACCACCAAGTCAGGATATTCCAGAAAATCGCCCCAAAGACCCCGCACATCACCACGGCGACCGATAAGACCGCGGACACATCACTGATGTTAATAAATTTCCCGATGGTGTTGGCTACGGCGGTGCCGCCGAGGATGGGGCCGAGAAACTCGAAGGTCGCGACGAGGACCACCGCCTGCACGGGCGTCATGGCCCGGGAGGCGATCATGGGGGCTATGATGTTGGCCGCATCATGGAAGCCGTTGGTATAGTCAAAGATCAGTACGACCACGATGGCCGTTATGGCGAATATGGTTACAGTATCCATTGAATGCCTTGTTGTTGGGTTGTTGCTAGTTGTTGCTAGGATCCAGCCCGATACCTCCGGCGGAAACCCCTCCACCGTATGTACCAAGACCGCGGAAACTCACTGGCTCATCTTGTAACTGCTTTTCTAGGATTTACCCATCGGGAGGACCCACCCTGTTGCCGAGCGCCACCAAAACTCTCCGCGAGGGGCTAAACCTCGAACAACCCGCGGAATTGGATCGGGCGGACCCGGACCTTCCTGCGGCGCCAGGGCTGCCTCGCCCATGCCGTGGAGACTTGCCGCCGCCCCTCTTGGAGGCTTTGGCGTGAAGCCGAGTAGACGCCAGACCAGGGTCTTTTAAAGTTCTTAGCAAAGTCACGACAAGAGGCCACCCACGGCACTCACCAGAATCCTCGCCAGAGTTCAGATCACCCACATCGCCAAGGCCTCACCGGGGAAGTTTACAGAAATATTACTGAAATGCGATTGTTTTATGAACATTTTGTTACGGAAATATTACTACACGAATGCGGCACTCTCTCCCGGCTCCGGATAGTGAGGGCAATGCATACGGACGGACCCATCCCAGGCGCCGGCAACGTGTTGGTCATTGCCGGACTTTTTCCGCATAACACCCTGGCCTTCTGAACGACATCCTTGTCCAGATTGCCTGAACCCTGGCCCATCGCCTCCCGTGCCGGCCTTCGGCCGGCCAAGGAGGAGCAGGCGCGGGGGGGCCATGCCGGCCCCGCGATTTTTCACCTAAAAGATGTCGGCGTTGATCAGCAGGTGGACATAGATGCTGGCGGCATAGCCCAGGGCAATCGCCGGCGTCCACTTGAGGTGGTTGAAGAAGGTATACATACCCTTCGATTGACCCATGAGGGCGACACCGGCGGCGGAGCCGATGGAGAGCATGCTGCCGCCCACCCCCGCCGTCAGGGTCACAAGTAGCCACTGGCCCTCGCCCATGTCGGGCGCCATGTTCAGCACCGCGAACATCACCGGGATGTTGTCGACGAAGGCGGAGAGGATGCCGATCAGGACATTCGCCGTGGTGGCGCCCATATCGACATAGACGAATTGCGACACCATGGCCAGATAACCGATAAAGCCCAACCCCCCCACGCACAGCACCACGCCATAGAAGAACATGAGGGTGTCCCATTCGGCCCGGGCCAGCTTACGGTATATGTCAAAGGGCAAGGGGTCTTCCAGATTCTCGTCGCGGAACTGGGTCTTTTCACCGGTCTTCTTGAGGAAGTAGGCAAAGAACTTAAGGTAGGCCAGGCCCGTCATCATGCCCAACACCGGCGGCAGGTGCAGGAAGTTGTGGAAGCTGACCGCCGTCAGGATGGTTAGAAAGAAGAGGAACATGGCGCGCTTGGCCCCGCGCCGCATATGCGCCGTGTCTGCCCGGGGCTTGGGTACCTCGGTGGGCACGGCGAAGTGCATGATGGCTGCGGGAATGAGGAAGTTGACCATGGAGGGAATGAAAAGCTGGAAAAAGCCCCAGAAGTCGATGATGCCCTTCTGCCAGACCATCAGGGTGGTAATGTCCCCAAAGGGGCAGAAGGCGCCGCCGGCATTGGCGGCCACCACCAGATTGATGAAGGCCAGGACTACGAACTTGGGACTATCGGTCCCCACCGACAGGATCACCGCCGACATCAGCAGGGCCGTGGTCAGGTTATCCAGCACCGAGGACATGAAGAAGGAGAGGATGCCGGTCAGCCAAAAAAGCTGCCGGTAGCCATAGCCACGCCCGACCAGCCAGGAGCGCAGGGCCTCGAAGACGTTGCGTTCATCCATGACGTTGACATAGGTCATGGCCACCAGCAGGAAGAGGAATAGTTCCCCGTATTCCATGATGTTGTGGCGGACCGCTTCTTCGGCCGCCGTGGGTAGGCCGTGCTGGACATAGACGTAGGCGATCAGCGCCCAGATAACGCCGGCGGCGAGGATGACCGGCTTGGACTTGCGCAGATGGGTGAACTCCTCGGCCATGACAAAAAGATAGGCCATGACGAAGAGCAGGATGCTGGCGTAGCCGACCCAGTGGTTCGTCAAGTCCAGGTGGTTGGAGGCCTCTGCGGCGGCGGCCAGCCCGGGGGTGAGCAGCGCGGCGCCAGGCAGGATGAGGCGCATGGGAATTTGGACCGTCATGTTCACTCTCAAACATAGGTGGGAGGTTGAAAGCCTGGGATACCCCGGCTCTTGATGGGATGTGAACCAGGCAACTCTCATGTGGAGAGGGTCCCGGCGGACGCAACCGCCCCGGGACCCTCGTTCCTCATCCAGGCTGGCTAGGGCTTATCGCCTGGGCGGGGTTTCCTCCGACAACTCGAAGTAGCTGTAGATGTAACCCAGTTGCTGGGACAGGTTTTTGTTGAAGGGCTTGTTGACCTTGTTGTTCTCCAGCTTTTTCCAGTCCGGGGTCAGGCTCGACAGGGCATCGTAAAGTTGCCAGCGGTGCTGGAACGTTTTGCCCTTCAATTGTTCCAGGGCCGTGACCTGCCCCGCGGATAGATAGGCCTGGTCCAGCTTCGGGAACTTGGCGGCGTCGATGCGGATGTTATGGATCTCGGCGGCCGCGATGACCTTTTCCTCCTGTTCGCGGGGGAGTTGGGCCACCTCGCGGAGCCGGTCACGGAAGCGCAGCCCGCCTATCAGCTCCCGGTCCTTCAGGGGCGCCAATTCGGCTACCGGCAGGCCCTGCTGCTCTAAGTGGACCATGACGGGGGCGCTCAATTGATACCGTACCTCGTGATAGACTGTCTGGTTAAAGACGTTTTGCAGGATGAAGAGGCTGACAAAACAAAGAACGGCGGAGATGATGGGGGTGGTGACCCAGCCCGAGGCGATGCTGCCCAGTGCCCCCCAACGGATACCCTTGCCGCCGTGCAGAAGCCCGATGCCGATGACCGCCCCCACCACAGCCTGGGAGCTGGAGACCGGAATCAGCGGAATGGTGGGCAGACCCTGGCCGGCGAGGAAGTGTTCCAGGCTGATGGAGGAAAAGAGGAAAAGGACGATGGACTGGGCAATGACCACGACCCAGGCCGCCACCGGTGACAGGGGCATGAGGCCATCCCCGACCATCATCATAACGCCCTTGGAATAGGTGAAGACGCCCACGGCGATGGCGACGGCGCCCACCAGGAAAAGCTGATCCACGGAGGTGAAGGTCACGCCGGCAACGGTGAAGTCGGAGAAAGGCGAGGAACCGACAAAGACGCCCATGACGTTGCCGATGTTGTTGGCACCCAGGGTGTAGGAGCCGAAGGCGCCCGCGATGATAAGCCCGATACGGGTATAGCTGTCCAGGCGCAGCAGGTGCAGACGCGCCTTGGTAAGCACCCATACCATCACCTTGTACAGCAAGGCGCTGAAAATGGCCGCCAATACCGGGCTGGCGATCCAGGTGGACATGATGGTCGTCAGGGACGAGAAGTCGGTGATGGAGCCACTGAACCAGTTCCAGCCGATGATAGCGCCCACGACGGCATGGGTGGTGGAAACCGGGAGTCGGGCGACGGTCATCCAGTAAACGGTGAGCGCCGCGCAGAAGGCGGCTACGAAGGCTCCGGGCAGGGCGTTGAGGTTACCCAATTCGCCCAGACCATGAGCAGCGCCGGCACCACTGAAGACGGCGCCGAGGATGATGAAGACGCTGCAAATAATGGCCGCCGTCGTAAAGCGGATCATGCGGCTGCCGACCGCTGTGCCAAAGACATTGGCGGCGTCGTTCGCGCCCAGTGACCAGCCTAAAAAGAGGCCACTGGAAAGAAAGATCAAGATGGCGATATCCATCGGTGTCCCTCGCTAGCATCAAAGATGGCCGCCAAATGCCGGTATTCGGCGGCAGCCAGAATCCCCTTAAAGGGCGCGTTTGATGGAATAGATGGCGAGCCAGTCGCCCACGTCCTCGGCCTCGTCCGCCAGGTTGTCGATCTTGTCCACGAAGTAACGCAGGTGCATCTTGCGGTCGAGCCCCAGGTCGGAGCCGAAGATGTCGCGCTTGAGGCGGGTGGCGCACTGGTCGCATTCCTCTTCGTGGAAGGACACCTTGCCCAGGTGATCGCGGACCGCGGAGATGTTGCGAAAGAAGGCCCGGGCACCCAGGATCGCCGATTCCATGGTCTTGACCGCTGCGCTAGCCAGGACCTTGAAGTCCGCCTTAAAGGCGTCTTCGATGACCGGCTCCTCAACGGTAATGGCCAGGAAGATATCCTCGACCAGCCCGAGAAGGTAATTGAGATCCTCCAGAAGGCTCAGGACGTCGGCGCGAAAATCGGGGATCAGCATTTCGGTATAAAGATCGGTCTCGATGACGAGCCGCAGCCGGTGGCCATCGCCCTCCGTCGCCCGCAACTGGGCCGCCTGGTCGGTCAGGCGTTCCGCGGTCGCGCCGTCCACATAACTGGCGATGCCCTGCTCGAAGCGCATCCCGCCCTCGGAAATCTTGTCGAGGAAGTTATCGATCATGGCCTCCATGGCCTTGGTCTTGCCAAATAGGGCGAGTTTATTCTGGTTCATGGCTATTACCTGTATAGCGGTGGGCTAGAGAAGTTCGGCGGTGGCGCACGGCCGGCCGGTGGTGGAGGGAGAGCGGAACCCGCCGTGTGGTTCGGATGGTTTCCGTCTCACGGGCAAGGCGCCTTCCATGGGAGTCAGGGGATGCCCCTGGGAGCCAGCCAGACTCGAATCGCTCCCGCGGAAGGTCAGGCGGAAACGGGGGCAGAGCGGTGGCAAGTGGCGGTAATACTGAAGCTCATACGGCCTCTGAGGCCCCATCGCCTCTAGGACGGCGCGCCCTGGCATAACAGTTTCCCTCAGCCCTGCCCCCGCGCATCCCGGGTCAGGGTGCAGCAAAGCCTGCACCCTGGCTCGAAAGATTACTATAAAATGACAAGAAGACATAGCATTACGAAAGGTACAACGAAAAAAGGGGTGCAGCTTGCGCTGCACCCCTTAATCGTTAGCCCTTCTTAAATGTCGAGCAACCCTGGATATCGGGTTGCCCAGCCCCGGTCCTGGGAGCTTGGCTCAGTATTCCTGCAGCATGGTCAGCTCATTCTCGGCCTGGCGCAGGCGGAGGGCCAGGGTGCGGGCCAGGCCCTGAAGCATGTTAAACCCTAAGCGTTTATGCTCCTCGGCCAGGATGTCGAAGTTCTTGCGCGACAGGGCATAGAGGATGGTGTCGGTCAGCGCCACGGCCTCGTTGGTGCGTGGACGGTCGTCGAGGAAGGACAGGCCCCCGAAGAAGTCGCCACGCCCGTAGGTGGCGATGTGGCGGGTATGGCCGGCGCCGACCGGGGCGAAGAGGCGCACCGCGCCCCGCCGGATCCAGTAAATGCCGTCGCCCTCGGAACCCGTGCCGAAAATGATATCCCCGGCCTTGTAGGCGCGCTCCTCCAGGCGCGCCTCCAGGTCATGCAGGGTTTCATCCTTTCTATTGCCAAAGATCTCCATCTCATGTAACTGGATGGGCGGCTCTTCCTCTTCCAAAACCTCCAGGGGGGCATCCCTTTCGCCCAGGAGGCGGTCCTCGACCCACTCGATGGCATTATCCAGGGTCGGAAAGACGCGCATCGTCGCCTCGTCCGGGATGATGAGGCCGGTTTGTTCAAGAAATTCCCGCAGGTTGCGGCCATTAGCCAGCATTTCGGGGATGCCGGAGAGAATCAGCAGGGCACCCTTCTCCGCCAGGCCCTCGCGCACGATGACCAGGAGGTGGGCCGCGGTGACGTCCATCGACTGGACCCGCCTGAGGTCCAGGATCATGTAGTGGCGCTTGCCGAACTCGGGTTCGAGTTGGGAATAGAGTTGCTGAGAGGTGCCAAAAAAGAGGCTGCCCTGGAGCTCGAAGATGACGGCCTGGTCACCCTTTTTCTCGATGATGTCCATTTCCGATTCCACCCGCTTGAAGGTGGACGACACCTGGTTGACGTAAACCTTGCGGCGGACGACGGCACCGCCGATCTGCTCGCGCACGAACAGGAGGATGGCCAAGCCGACGCCCGTCCCGGAGGCCGCGATCAGGCCAACGGTGAGGGCGACCATGACGACGGCCAGGACCACCACAAAGTCGAAGACCGTCGCCCGCGATTGGATGAAGTGCAGGGGTTCGCGGTCAATCATGCGAATGCCGACGACGATCAGGACACCCGCCAGGGCGGCCACGGGGATCCAGGCCAGGAAGGAACCGAGGGCCAGGGCGGCCACCAGGGCGAAGACACCTTCCAGAATGCCCGAAACCCGGGTGCGGCCACCGCTGTTGAGGTTGACCAGGGTGGGACCCATGGCCCCCGCTCCAGGGACGCCGCCGACGGACGAGGAGCAGATATTGGCGACGCCCTGCGCGACCAGTTCACGGTTGGAGTCGTGGCGGCTGCGCGTCAGTTGATCAACCACGACGCAGGTTTTCAGAGTGTCGATGGAGAGTAGCACGGCCAGGGTCGCGGCCATTCCAAACAGACCAGCCACCTGACCCAGGCGGAGATCGCCAATGTCCCGCCAGTGTCCGGAGACGGCGGCGATGATACCATCCTGCTGGGCGTTCATGGGGCCTACCACCAGAGGGTTTCCCTCAGTTTGCCAGAGGCTTGGGTCCACCATGGCCGCCAGACTGAAGTAGGTCGCCAGACCTGCCAGGATACCGATGATGGTGCCAGGTATCAGCTTCGTCAGTTTGGGACCGACAAAGGTAAAGAAGATGGTGGCGCCACCGACGGCGACGGCCCGCCAGTCCCAGAGGGCGGGTGCTGCCAGTATTTCCCACCAGTGGCTGCCCGGCGCGCCGAGTAATTTGGGGATCTGGCTGCCAAGGATGATGAGTCCCACGCCGGACATATAGCCGCTGACCACTGGGTAAGGAATGAATTTGATCAGGCGGCCGATGCCCACGAAGCCGAGCATCATCTGGCCGAGACCCGTGATGACGCCCAAGAGGATGAGCAGCAGGATGATGGCGTCGGCCTGCACCCCCTGTTGGTTCAGGGTGATGGCGAAGGCGGAGAGCACGGCGGCGGCTGGCGCGCAGGGGGTGGTGATGAGACGATCGGTGCCACCCAGCGTTGGGGCGACAAGGCCAAGCACGGTGGCGCCGATGATGCCGGCCATGGCGCCCAGGGACGCATAGCTCGGTCCGATGGCGGCATAGATGGTGACACCGAAGGCGATAGAAGAGGGGAGCACCACCAGCATGGCCGCGAGGCCACCCCAGAAGTCCCCCAGGTCTGTCTTGATTTTTCCTTTAAAGGTGTTTCCGATCACGCTATACCCTCGCATGGCTGGATGTGATGGCAACTTACCCCCTTCCCCCAGGGAAGAAGGCTCGGGCCGGTGGTCGAAGGTATCAACCTGCATCTTTCGTGCCTAACGATCAAGATCAGCATATTTCATTTTAAATCAATAAGAAAGCGAGGAGGGCAATGGATTTTACTCTGTGCCAGGGGTGTCGCGTTGAGGAGACGGCCATTCGCGACAGCCCCATAAAACTCAATTAATACAATAGGGTTATGTTAGCTTTCTAGCTGCCGGGGTGCAGCTTTTGCTGCACCCCTCTCGGCTCCCGGGGTGATGCGAAAGGCTTATTCCCGGTTCATGAGATGCAGACGGCGGTTGAGGGACTGGCGACTGATGCCGAGCAGCATGGCGGCAAGGCCCTGGTTATGATTGGCGCGGCGCATGGCCTCCTCCACCAGGAAAATATCGGCCTCCTTGAGGGAAGGAAAGCGGCCCGGGATGGCCAGGCCTGGCCCCTCGGCAAGGCTCGGGGGCACAGGCTCGACACTGGCGCGATCCCGGCGCACTACCTGCTGGAAGCTGTCCATAGCCAGGACGCCCCCAACCCGGTGCTGAGCCATGGCATTAAAGACCAGGGCTCGCAATTCGCGGATATTGCCGGGAAAATCATAAAGAGAGAGGAGGGTGAGCAGCTCCCCGGGGATGCGTGGCGCGGGGCGTCCCAGGGCTTGGGCCGCCTCGTTGATAAAGTGCTGGAGCAGGAGCGGCAGGTCGTCCAGGCGTTCGCGCAGCGGGGGCAGTTCGATGGGATGGCTGGAGAGCCGAAAATAGAGGTCCTGACGAAACTTGCCACGATCCATGCGGCGATGCAGGGCCTGGTTGGTAGCGGCGAGGATGCGGGCATCGGTGGTTCTTGGCATGTCCGAGCCAATGGGGTAATAGTTTTGAGCCTGCAGCAGGCGCAGCAGTTTGACCTGGGAGGCGGGCTTGAGATCGCCGATCTCGTCCAGGAAGAGGGTGCCACCCGCCGCCTTGGCGATGAGGCCCTCCCGTTCCCGTTCGGCGCCGGTGAAGGCGCCGCGCACATGACCAAAGAGGGTATCGGAGAAGAGGTTGTCATCCAGACCGGCGGCGTTCAGGCAGACCAACTCGCCGCCTCGGCCGCTAAGGCGATGGATGGCCTCGGCGATGAGTTCCTTGCCGGTGCCCGTCTCGCCCGTGATCAGGACCGGTTCCCCGGAGTCAGCAATGGCCTCGGCATAGCGAAACAGCCGCTGCATCCTGTGGTTGCGGCTGATGTTGGCGGCGAAGGCTTCCGGGTGAGTCATGCCCTCGCCCATGAGACTGGATCTGAGGGAACCGATTTCCTGGCGGAGCAGGCGGATCTCCAGGGCGCGGCGCACGCTGGAGACGAAGCGACTCTCCTCCACGGGCTTGACCAGGTAGTCGAAGGCCCCTTCCTTCATGCATGACACCGCCGTCTCCACCTCCTGGGAGGCGGTCATGACTACCACGGGGATCTCGGGATAGTCGCGCGTTAGCCGCGGCAATAACTCCTGGCCGGTGACGTGAGGCATGAAGAGGTCGAGGACGATCACCCCGGCTGTTTGCCGCTCCAGGAGCGGTAAGAGTTCGCGGCCGTCGCCCAGGGTGGTGACGGTGGTGATGCCGTGGGTATTGAGCAGGTATTCCGCCCCGAAGAGGATATCTTCCTCGTCGTCCACCAGGACGACCGGCCATTTTTGTCGGGTCTCCATGCTTGACCTCACCTGGATCTTGTTTTCAAGCCGTTGCGACCGGCAGCCAGACGCTGACCTTGGTGCCAATGCCGGGTTGGGATTCGATTTCCATCCGGCCGGAGTGATGCTGAATGATACGGGCGCAAATGGAAAGTCCCAGTCCGGTGCCGCCCGTCGCTAGCCGGGTGGTGAAGAAGGGCTCCGTCACCCGTTCCCGGACCTCCCCGGTCATACCCTGGCCTTCATCCTCGACCGACACCCGCACGAATTCACCCTCGGGCTCCAGGGATGCACTGATCCGGACCCCGGCGTCGCGATGCGGCAGGGCTTGGAGGGCATTGAGGATCAGGTTGATAAAAACCTGTTCCAATTGCTGGCCATTGCCGCGCACCGGGGGCAGGGACTCGGATAGCAGGAGACGGCAGTGTGCCGTGTGTTTTTGAATCTGGCTTTGGAGCAGGGAGAGGGCGGTGGGGAGGATCTCGCCCAGATCCACGGCATGGTCGAGATCTCCGGCGTCCGGGCGGGCCATGTGTTTGAGATTGCCCACGATCTTTTCGATTCGCTGGGAGCTCTTGACGATGCCCTCCAGGAGTCGCGGCAGGCCTTCCAGGGCCTTGGCTACTGGCATACCGCCGAGGCTGAAGTCGCCGTATTCCCGACGATGGCGGTCCAATACCTTGCGTATGTCCTCCCAACTGCGCGCCAGGATGGAGGCGTTGAAGTGGATAGCGTTGTTGGGATTGTTGATCTCATGGGCCACGCTGGCGGCCAGGACGCCGAGGGAGGCCAGGCGGGCATTGCGGATGGCGTGGGCCTCCAGCACCCGTTTCTCGGTGACATCGGTGAGGATGACCATGGCGGCTGTCACCTTGGCCCCCTCGCGCAGGGGCACCAGCCGCAGGTCCCACCAGGTCGAGTTATCCCCCGCGTAACCAAAGCTCTCTGGGTCGCCCAAGGCCAGAACGCGGGCGAGGGCCTGACTGAAGTGCTCCCGCGCCCGAACCGGGAGAAGGCCGGCCGCTTGCCGTTCCTTCCCATCCGCCGGGATGGTTGGCAGGGGCCGGTTCAGAATGAGCAGGTCTCCCTCGCGATCCACCGTCATGATGATGTCGGGCGACTGATGGAACAGGATGCGCAGCTTCTGTTCCGACGCCCTCAGCTCCTCCTCGATGCGCAACCGCAGGCGCAGGGCCGCGCGGAAGTGCAGGATGAAGAGGACCATGACCAGGGTCAGGGCCAGGCCACTCCCCAGGACGATCCAGGGGCCCTCCAGGAAGACTTCGGTGCTGAACTGGCGGGTCGGGGAACAAGTAATGGACCAGCGCCGGTCGGCGACGGGAAAGGTCTCGGTGACGCGCGGGGCGGGATCGAGGTCCCAGCCCCGCCATTGGGTGCTGGCGGGAGTTGGGTCGCGATTGAGGCGGCTGGCGTAGAAGTCGAGCAACTCCTCTCCGCTCGGGGCGGATTCATCTTGCACCAGGAATTCGACCCCTCGGGGCTCCAGGAGGCCCATGGCGGTGTCGGCGATATCGGCGATACGGAAGACGCCGACCACGAAGCCCTGGAGATGGGTCTGGCGCTCCCGATCCGTTGCCCCGGGGGTCAGGGGGCGAAAGACCGGCATGAAGGCCATGAAGCCGTATTGTGGGTTAGCCCCTGCGATCAAGGGGATGCGGCCACTGACCACCATATCGCCGCTGGCCAGGGCCCGCCCCATCAGGGCTCGCAATACCGGATTCTCCCCCAGATCCTGGCCCAGCCGGAGACCGCTGTCGCGTTCCGACTCCAGATATTGGATGGGGAAGACGTCAGGCGGCTTGGTCATGGGCTGGGAGGAGGCGAGATCCCCACGGCCAGGCCGGGGAACGCCCTGTCCTGGGGCTTGCGGGGTGAGATCCCGTTCTTGGCGAATCCCGGTATGGACCGGTCCCTGGGGTACCCAGGCCAGGGCCTGGATACCCTGATAACGATCGAAGAGCCCCCGGGCGAAGAGTCCGAAGGCCCGGCCATCGACCTGTTCGGAGACCCGGAAGAGGTCATGGAGGGAGCGCACGGCATCCAGCCTTTCCTCGATCCCCTTCTTCAGAACGCGATTGCGATTGTGGGCCAGCCACTCGAATTCCAGTTGATGGCGCGCCTCCAATTCGGCGCGAATGACCCAAAAGGCCCCGAGGGACAAGAGGAACCCCGCCAGGCCCACCAGCAGGGCCAACCCATGGAGCTTCAGAAACCGCGACACGGATGCCTTCCAAGGTTAGACTTCGGTGAGTAACTTTTAATTTTCGGCCGTTTCATCGGCTGAATCCTGGGTGATGGATAAAGGGTGCGATGATAATCGAGGAATTACGCGGGGCCTTGCTGCTCTCCCAATTGTCCCATGAACAACTGGAGCGGGTGGCGCGTCGCGCCGCGCGCTTGCGGCTGGGGGATGGCCAGATGCTCTTCAGCCAGGGCGATCCCTCCGACCGATTCTATCTGGTCCTGTCGGGTCGGGTCAGGCTGTTTCGACTGTCTCCGGATGGGGCGGAGAAGGTCATCGAGATCGCGGGGGCGGGGGAGACCTTCGCCGAGGCCTTGATGTTCCTGAACGCGCCCCGCTATCCCGTCTGCGCGGCGGCCCTGGGCCAGGCCGAGCTAATTGGCATGGATGCCAGGGACTTTGCCCGGATGATGCGGGAGTCCGTCGATACCTGCATGGTCGTGCTCGGCGCCCTGAGCCAGCGGTTGCGCGGCCTGGTGCGGGAGATCGACAACCTGACCCTGCATTCGGCCACGAGCCGTTTTGCCAGCTACCTGGTCCTGCGGCGTCCGGCCGAGGGCCAGGTCATTGATCTGGACGCGCGTAAGGGCGTCATTGCCTCGCGTCTCTCCATTAAACCCGAGACCTTCTCCCGCATTGAAAAGGATCTCAGTGACCGCGGCATCATCGCCGTCCAGGGTATGCGCGTTCGCCTCCTGAAGGTGGAGGTTTTGGAGCAACTCGCCGACCTTGGCGATTACCGGGAACTGATGGCCATGCCTTGCGAGTCCGGCGCCCCCCTCTAAGCCCCAGCCAACCGGGTCCCTGGCCAACCTGTCGCGTCATGCCCCGCGCGTGCGCTTGATCCAACTCGTCAGGCTCATGTGGAGTTCACTCAGGCCCAAGGGCTTGCTGAGATAATCGTCCATGCCGGCGTCCAGGCACCGTTCCCGGTCGCCGGGCATGGCCAGGGCCGTGAGGGCGATGATGGGGGTGCGCCGCAGGGTGGGGTCGGCGCGCAGGCGACGGGTAGCCTCCAGGCCATCAAGTTCCGGCATCTGTACGTCCATGATAATGATGTCGGGCCGGCAGGCCCGCGCCAGGGCGACCGCCTCCAGACCATCTTGGGCGGTGTGGACCTCGAAGCCCAGCAGTCGCAAATAGTTGGAGACCATTTCCAGGTTGTCGGCATTGTCCTCCGCCAGCAGCACCCGTGCGGGTGCCAGGGGTTGGCTGGGCGGGCTGGCCTCCTCGGTGACCGTCTCCTCCCGCACCTCAACGCCCTTCTGGGCCTGGGGATTCCAGGGGAGGATGAGATCGAAGTGGCTGCCCTTGCCGACCACGCTTCCCACCTCGATGGTCCCGCCGTGGAGCTGGGCCATGCCATAGGCCAGGGCGAGGCCGAGGCCGGTACCGCCGTGTTGCCGTGACAGGCGGCTATCGATCTGGACGAAGGGCTTGAAGAGGCGCTCGAGCTGGTCGGCGGGAATGCCGATGCCCGTATCCCAGACGCGGATCCGGACCTGGCGATGGTCGGCCTCGCCCATGACGTCCAGGCCGATGGTTCCCCCCTTGGGGGTGAACTTGACGGCGTTGCCCAGCAGGTTGATGAGCATCTGCTTGAGGCGACGGCTGTCGCCATGCACCAGTTGCACCGCCGGGTCGAGGCGCGTCTCCAGGCGCAGACCCTTGGCCGTGACCGGGGGACGGATGAGGCGCAGACAGGCGTCCCAGAGCTGGTTGACCGGGACCTGGTCCAGGCGCAGGGTCATGCGCCCCGAGGCGACCCGGGACATGTCCAGAATGTCGTTGATGAGTTCCAGCAGATGAGCGCCGTTTTCGTGGATGGTGAAGGCGGCCTTGGCTTGCTGGGGACTGAGGGCTCCGAGGAGGCCATCGCCCATGGTTTCGGAAAGGCCCAGGATGCTGGTGAGGGGCGTACGGAGTTCATGGCTCATGGCGGCCAGAAACTCGTCCTTGGCGCGGGCGGTGCGGCCCAGTTCGGCGTTGGCAAGATCCAACTCGGCGGTCCGCTCCCGGACCCGCTCCGTGAGCAGGGCGCGCTCCTGGGCCAGGGCGTCGTGGGCGAGGCGCAGTGCCATCTCGGCCTGCCGGCGCTCCGAGACGTCCGAGAAGTTAACCACGGCCCCTACCAGTTCGCCGTCCCGCAGGATGGGGTTGGCGTGATATTCCACCGGAAAGGAGCTACCGTCCGCCCGCCAGAAGACCTCGTCATCCACATGCACGGGGCGCCCATCCCGGAAGATATTGGAGGCGCGGCAGTCAGTGGTGGGATAGTGGCTGCCGTCGGGGTGGCTATGGTGCATGAGGTTATGCATCTTGACCCCCTCCAGGGTCATTGGCGTCGCATGGCCCAGGAAGTGGGCGGCGGCCGGGTTGCAGAAAATGCAGCGCCCTTGGGTATCCACGCCAAAGATACCCTCCCCCGTGGATTCCAACAGCAGGCGGGCATGGGCCTCGCTCTGGCGCAGGCTCTCCCGCGACTCGGCCAGGTTCTCCTGCATGGTCTTGAGGGCCGCCAGCATCTGGGCATTCTCGTCTTCACCCGTGACGCGGATGGGGGTCGAGAAGTCACCCGCGCTGACACGCCGGGCGATAGCGGTGGCGGTGGCGATGGGCTGGCCAATGGTACGATCCACCAGCAGGATCAGGAGTGCGATGGCGCCAGTCATGACTCCGACCAAGATCAGAAAGATGTGGCGTTCCACCCCGGCGATACCGATGTCGATGTCGGCTAGGATCAGGTCCTTGTGGGCGCTGGCCGCGTCTACCACCTCGTCAAGCAGGTCCGTGGGCTGTCGATCAATGCCACGCACTCGCTCATCGACCCCCAGGGATGCCCCCTGGTCACTGAGCCGATGCTGACCGAGGGCCGCGCGGTACTCCTCCCCAAGTCGGGTATGGGCCTCCAGAAACTGGCCGGCGGTTTCGCGTGCCGCCATGTTCTCTCCCAGAAGTTCAATGAGGCGCTCCATGGAGGCGCGGGTGTTTTGTTCCTCGCGCTCAAACTGTGCCAGGTATTGATCATAAAGGGCTGGATCCTGGCCGCGCAGCAGGATGTTTTTCCATTCCTGGACCTGCTTCTTGAAGCGCACCTGGGTGGAGAGGGCGGTTGCCACGATCTGGGAACTTGCCTCCCGGACCTCGGCGGCCTGGCTGTTGGCCTGTTGGTAGAGCCCAAAGGCGTAGAGCCCCGCCATGAGGTTGACGACCAGGATGAAGACCAGCCCGGTGGCAAACTTGGCGCGGATCGTCATGGCCAGTTACTTGTCCCGGTCGCGGCCGATGGAGGTGGAATGAGCGGAATTCGCGCTACTCGACCGTCACGGACTTGGCCAGGTTGCGCGGCTGATCCACGTCCGTGCCCTTGAGGATGGCGACGTGATAGGCCAGGAGTTGGAGGGGAATGGTGAACAGGATGGGGGCGATCAGCCCATCCACGTGAGGCACGGGGATGATGGTAACCCCGGGTTGGGACACCATGGCCAGCCGCTCGTCGGCGAAGACATAGAGTTGGCCGCCCCGGGCGCGAACCTCTTCCAGATTGGAACGGAGTTTTTCCAGCAGGCCGTTATTGGGAGCGACGGCGATGACGGGCATGGACTCGTCGATCAGGGCCAGGGGGCCGTGCTTGAGTTCACCGGCGGGGTAGGCCTCGGCGTGGATGTAGGAAATTTCCTTAAGCTTGAGGGCGCCCTCCAGGGCGATGGGGTATTGGTCGCCGCGGCCCAGGAAGAGGGCATGATGTTTGTCCGCGAACTGCTCGGCGATGAGGGCCACGTGGGCGTCCAGGGCCAGGAAGTCGCGGGCCCGGCCGGGCAGTGCCCGTAGGGATGCGGTTAGCTCGGCCTCGTCGGTATCGATGAGACCGGCGTAGCGGCCGATAGCCGCCGTCAAGAGGAGCAGGGCGGTCAGTTGGGTGGTAAAGGCCTTGGTCGAGGCGACGCCGATCT
>JBATOB010000249.1:0-12527 GCA_049290655.1 Chromatiaceae bacterium
CCCTCACCGCCGCCGAGCGCGGCCAGCGACTGCGCCTCTGGCACGACCTGATGCTGGAAAGCCAGGAGGACCTGGCCCGCATCATGACCGCCGAACAGGGCAAGCCCCTGGCGGAGGCGCGCGGCGAGATCGCCTATGCCGCCTCCTTCATCGACTGGTTCGCCGAGGAAGGGCGCCGGGTCTATGGCGACATCATCCCGCCGCACCTGGCGGACAAGCGCATCCTGGTGCTCAAGCAGCCCATCGGCGTCTGCGCCGCCATCACCCCCTGGAACTTCCCCGCCGCCATGCTCACGCGCAAGGCCGCCGCGGCCCTGGCGGCGGGTTGCACCCTGGTGGCCAGGCCCGCCTCCGAGACGCCCCTGTCGGCCCTGGCCCTAGCGGTGCTGGCGGAACGGGCCGGCATCCCGGCGGGGGTCTTCAACGTCATCACCGGCGCCTCCGGACCCATCGGCCAGGAGTTGACCAGCAATCCGGTGGTGCGCAAGTTGAGCTTCACCGGCTCCACGGCAGTGGGCAAGCTGCTGATGCGCCAGTGCGCCGATACCCTCAAGAAGCTATCCCTGGAACTGGGCGGCAACGCCCCCTTCATCGTCTTCGACGACGCCGACCTAGAGGCGGCGGTGACGGGCGCCATTCAATCCAAGTACCGCAACACCGGCCAGACCTGCGTTTGCGCCAATCGCTTCCTGGTCCAGGACGGCATCTATGACGACTTCGCCGCCCGCCTGGCGGAACAGGCCGGCGAACTCAAGGTTGGCCCCGGCCTGGAGGCGGGCGTGGTCCAGGGGCCCCTCATCAACCAGGCGGCGGTCGAGAAGGTCGAGGCCCACATCGCCGATGCCCTCGACAAGGGCGCCTGCCTGCTGGCCGGCGGGTCCCGCCACGCCCTGGGCGGCACCTTCTTTCAGCCCACGGTGCTGGCGGACGTGGACACCGGAATGCTGGTGGCGCGGGAGGAGACCTTCGGCCCGGTTGCCCCCCTCTTTCGCTTCCAGACCGAGGCCGAGGCCATCAACCTGGCCAACGCCACCGAATTCGGCCTGGCGGCCTACTTCTTTACCCGCGACCTGGCCCGCGCCTGGCGTGTCTCCGAGGCCCTGGAATATGGCCTGGTCGGCATCAACTCCGGCCTGGTCTCCACCGCCATCGCCCCCTTTGGCGGCGTCAAGCAATCCGGCCTGGGCCGCGAGGGCTCCCGCTACGGCATCGAGGAGTATCTGGAGATCAAATACGTATGCGTGGAGGTAGGGCCGGGGGTTCAGGCGGTCTGAGAGCCTGCCGGACATTCCGTCGGAATGCCATAAGCGGTCAACGATTGACCGTTTATCATGTTTATTGTTGAGACGGCCCCGCCTTTTTTGGGTCCATCGAATAAGGGCCTGTTCGGTAATCCCAGCGCCCAGTCCCCGCAGGAGGCGGCCGCCCGTGAGGAGGCGGCGGCAGTGGATGCCTTGTTAAGTGCCGAAGGCCATTGCCAGCCGCCTGGGGATGAACCCTGGATTCGCGGACTTCCTGGTACATTTCGGCAGTCCCCGGCTGGCCGTCCTAAACTTTCAGAGGGCGGAACCCTAAGCCCAAGCCACCTCAAAACAGCTTATCCAGCAGGGGTATGATATGAAACGTCGCGAATTTCTAACCCATGTCTTACTGGCGGGCGCCATGGCGGGACTGGCTGCCCCGGCACTTGCCAGGACTCGGTTCCTAGCGTCAGGCCTTGTACAGGGCGGCGGACGCAGAAAGGTCGTCTTCATCAGCGATATTCACCTCAGTGCCGATGCCAGCACTTCCTGGATGTATGAGCACATCGGCCCCCTCGCCAATTACCTTCATGCGCTGAACGCCCGCCATGACGTCTCGGAACTGGTGATCCTCGGTGATCTCCTCGATGACTGGATGGTTCCCATCGAGGATGTGCCAACAACATTCGGGGAGATCCTTGATGCGGAGCACAACCAGCCGGTCGTAACCGCCTTGCAGGAAATCTGTGAAAATCCCTCTATCCAAGTCACCTACGTTACGGGCAACCATGATCTGCTGTCATTCGAACCCGCGGCCAAGCTGCTGATCGAAGATAGATTCTCCGGCATGGTGATTAACTCCGACGAGCCCGGCCTGGGCGCCTACACGCTCGATGATGTGCTTTGGGCGGAACATGGCCATCGCTATACCCTCTTTAACGCCCCAGACATCTGGAGTCATGGCGGAAGTCACTTGCCCTTGGGTTACTTCATTACCCGTTTGGCCGCATCCCAGTCTCAAGCAGAAGGTACTATCTATACCTCGCCTGACATCATCGAACATTTTGTAAAACCATACCTCAGGGACTTACCCCAATCAGCCGACAGACAGGATCTCCTGATTGCGGCCATCTTCAACGCCATCGCCCTCTGGGCGGGTAAGGGGCCGGAGGATCTCTTTGTCATGCAGGGAAAAGACGGCTTCGTTCCCGATCCCACCGTCGCGGATGTCACCCGCCTGTACGCCGCCATCATGTCCGCCTGGCCGGATCGGCAAAACATCGTCTTGCCGGACATGGCCTTGTTGAACGAATTGGGTTACATGATAAACAGCGCCAACCTGTTGTTTAAAATGCCTAGTAATATCAAGGATCGCTACCCCTTCACGCCGCGCATCGTGCTGTTTGGGCACACCCATAAGCCACTTCTCTGGCAGAGATTCGGTTGGCCAGGCAGGATTTATGCGAATACCGGAACCTGGATTGACAGTAAGCCAATGACATGGGTGGAGGTCGATATTCGGGATTTGCGATTCAGCCGTCGTAGTTACACCGTTTCGCTGTGGTATGCAGGTCAGGCTACTCCGAGCCAACGCGGAACCATCCTCGTCCAGCTCTGACGACGGACGCCAATCCCAGGGTCCACCTGGCTGATGGAGACCAGGGCACCGTGGCGAGGTGCGGTCAAGTCTGGTTGACGTCCGCTGGGCCCCCTACCCCGCAATCCCCCAGCCGCTGGGCGAGGTCGAGTGGATGGCGCCAGAAGCGATAGCGATGGTGGGGACGGTAGCGGAAGTACTCCCCGTTGGCGGGAAAAAGGTTGAAGTTAAGGCTAAGGAGCGGGGCTGCCCCGCCGGTGGCGCTGACACGACCGGCCAGCCCGGTGAGCCACTGCTCCAGGGCGGACAGGGAGGCCGCCCAGGCCGTGCCATCCGCGGCCAGCACCGCCTCCCAGAGGCCAGACCAGTGGATGAGGTCGCCACCGGTGGCTAATTGGGTCGGGGTTGGGGTGGAAGCATCTCCGGTGGCGAGGACCGCTCCTAGGTCCTCAGGCAGGGGCGCGGTGGGGATGCCCCTGGCGCGGGCGAGGCCGAGGGCCAGGGGGTCCAGGCTGAAGACCCGGGCATAAGGGGCCGGGGCGGCGGGGACCGGCAATCGCCCGCCACCGCCCCAGAGCCAGAGGCCGTTGAGGGTGGGGATGCCAGCCACCTCCCGGCGCTGGTTCACCGCGCTGTGGTGAAAGAGCATCTGGATCTCGTTGAGGTAGCGGGCCCAGCGGCGGGCCTCCGGTCCTTGTGGCATTTGCCCCGCGATGGGCCGGCCCAGGACGTTGGCGAGGGGTTGGGTGACCAGGTCGGGGGGCTGTTCGGTCAGGAGGTACCAGCGCTCCGGGGTCGGGGCCTCGAGGCGCAGGCCATCGGTGCCGAGGTGCTGGTTGAAGAGGGCGACGAGGGCATCCGCCTCCGCCCGATCCGGGGCGAAGTCGGGCCCGGCAAAGAGCACCAGCCGGTCCCGGGCCGGCCGCAGATGGACGGGGTCGGCGTGGAGGACATAGGCGGGAGGCGTGGCGCAGGGATCATCGGCCAGGCGGCAATAGGGGCCACTAGGGCAGTCCCGATCCGAGGCGGGGGCGTAGCCAAAGAGGTGGAAGAGGGTCCGGCAGGGATCGACCGCGACAGCCCCGGGCAGGCGGTCAGCGCGGCCCAAAAGCCGGGACAGGACCGGTGTCGGCGGAATCTCCGCGGGATGCACCGGCACCGGCCCAAAGAGGCCGGGGACCAGGAGATCGAGGCGCCAGCTCAACCGGCGAGGGTCTCCATGCGGATACGCATGACCTCGCCCTTGACCGTGTTCAGCGCCTCGATGCGGGCGATGGCCCGGTTCATGCGACCCTCGCGTACCCGGTGGCTGAGCATGATGAGGGGGACATGGGTCTCGCCCTCCTCCGGCTCTTTCTGCTTGATGGCCTCGATGCTGATCCCCTCGGAGCCCAGGATGCCCGCGATCTCGGCCATGACGCCCGGCTGGTCCAGGGCGGCGATGCGCAGATAGTAGGCGGTTTCGACATCCTCCATGGCCAGCACCGGGATATCGGCGATCTCGTCCGGCTGGAAGGCGAGGTGCGGCACCCGGTTGCCGGGGTCGGAGGTGAGGACGCGGGTGACGTCCAGGACATCCGCCACCACGGCCGAGGCGGTGGGCAGGGCGCCCGCGCCCGCGCCGTAATAGAGGGTGGGGCCCACGGCGTCGCCCTTGACCAGCACCGCGTTCATGACGCCATCGACATTGGCGATGAGGCGGCGATGGGGGATGAGGGTGGGATGGACGCGCATCTCGATGCCATGCCCCGAGCGCCGCGCTATGCCCAGGTGCTTGATGCGATAACCCAACTCCGCCGCATAGGCGACATCCTGGGCCTGGATGCGTGAGATGCCCTCGGTGAAGGTCTTCTCGAATTGCAGCGGGATACCGAAGGCTAGGGCGCCCAGGATGGTGAGCTTATGGGCGGCGTCAATGCCCTCGACATCGAAGGTCGGGTCCGCCTCGGCATAGCCCAGGGCCTGGGCCTCCGCCAGCACGTCGGCGAAGTCGCGGCCCTTGTCGCGCATCTCGGTGAGGATGAAGTTGCCGGTGCCGTTGATGATGCCGGCGATCCACTCAATGTGGTTTGCGGCCAGCCCCTCGCGCAGGGCCTTGATGATGGGCACGCCGCCGGCGACGGCGGCCTCGAAGGCCACCACCACGCCCTGTTCCCGGGCGGCGGCGAAGATTTCATTGCCATGGTGGGCAATGAGGGCCTTATTGGCGGTGACGACGTGCTTGCCGTTGGCGATGGCCCTCAGAACCAGTTCCCGGGCGGGCGAATAGCCGCCGATAAGCTCGATGACGATATCGATCTCCGGGTCATCCACCAGGGCGAAACCATCGTTGCCGATCTCACCAATCTGGTCGAGGCCCGGGATGTCGGGGTTGTACTGGATGGCCGCCGCGCGGGCGATGTGGATCTCGCGTCCGGCGCGGCGGGCGATCTCGACCGCATTGCGGGTCAGGACGGTGACCGTACCGCCACCGACCGTGCCCAATCCCAACAATCCAATCTTCACCGGCTCCATAGCTGTCTTCCTCTTTATCTGAAACGCTTGGTTACTTTGCGGCGTCGTACCTGCCAGGGGCACCCAGTACTGGACCGAGAACCGTCGGAAAGGCTTCTCGGCATGGTCTCTGGGCCTGGATGCTAAGCGGCTAGTATAAGGGTCAGGGCTATGGCGAGGCGAGAATCCGGACGGAATCCGGGCAGACCGCAGACTTCCTTAGGGCGCGGGAAGCCTGGTGGCGAAGGGGTCCTGGTCGTTAGCTCGGTTCCCCAAGGTCTCCAGTGGGACCGCATACACCGGCTTAGCGGTAAAGGGCTCCGCCGCATGAGGGTCAACCGTGATCCAGACACCTCCCACCAGCGGGGAGGCGGGGACCTCCACCCGGGTGAAGCGCTCGAAGGGGGCGCCCCGGGCGGGGTCGAGCAGGGGGTGGTTGTGCTGGAAGTGATGGGTATCGCCATGGATCAGTAGCACCGGACCCGGGAAGCGGCTCATGGTGGCCACCAGTTGCTGCTTGAAACCCTGAAAGCCCTCCGGCCCCTTGCCGGATTCGAAGAGGGGGTCGGCATGGATCAGTACCACCAGGGCTCGGGCGCTCCGCCCCGCGGGTGAGTCGAGCATGCGACTCAAGAAGGCCTGATTGAAGGCGTCACGGTCCTCAAACTCGGCCCTAGCCCCGGCATAAGGGGCGTCGAGACCGTTTTCACTGCCGACGATGTGCAAGGCCACGAACAGTACCTCGCCGGCGACAAAGCCGTAAATCTCCGGATAACTCGGATCGGCCTGAATCACCCCGAGGGCGGCGAGCCGCAGCACCGCCGGGTCGGCGAAAAAGACTTCCCTCAGGCGCGCCAGCCGGTCCCGGGGGTTCAGTCCGCCAGCCTCCGAGCGGTGGCAGTCGGTCCACTCGTTGTCCCCCGGTGTGTAGACCACTGGTACCGGCAGGGACTGGAAGATGGCCGCGATACCCCGCAACTGTTCGTCCGTGCAGAGACCGCCGCCTGATTTGATATCCCCCACATGGACGATAAAGGGGGGTTGTTCCGAGGCCGCCTCCGCGAGCAGGGCTTGCAAGGGGACCTCTTCCGCCCGGTGATAGGGCAGGTCGCCCACCGCGAAGAAGCGCAGAGGCGCCACCGGGGCGGGGTCCCTGGCGCCCGTAACCCCTTCCGCCTGGGCTACCGTCGGCGACACCGCGGCCAAGGCCAGGACCACGGCGATGATCAGGACGCGGACGGTGGGCAGGGTGTACCCGAAAAGGGATCCCATGGCTGAATCCTTCAACTAGGCTGGAGAAATCAGGGTCGAAGCTATCGAGACCTGGCCAAGCTCAGCGGGTGTTGGCCTGTATTCACCCGGCGGCATCAGGCCCCATCATCGCTACCGCTCAACTGACGGAGAGCTTCTGGAGCGAGCCACCTGGGAGGGGATTAGCGTTGGACGCCGTCGCGTCGGAACATCTCCTTGATGCCACGGACGGCCTGGCGGGTGCGATGCTCGTTCTCGATCAGGCCGAAGCGTACATGGGTATCACCATACTTGCCAAAGCCAATGCCGGGGGAGACCGCCACCTTGGCCTCGCTCAGCAGCTTCTTGGAAAACTCCAGGGAACCCAGGCCCCGATAGGGCTCGGGGATGGGCGCCCAGACGAACATGGTGGCCTTGGGTTTGTCCATGAGCCACCCCGCCGCCCCCAGGCCCTCGCAGAGGACGTTGCGGCGGCTCTCGTACTGGCCACTGATCTGGCGCAAGCAATCCTGAGGCCCCTCCAGGGCGGTGATGGCCGCCACCTGGATGGGGGTGAAGGTGCCGTAGTCGAGATAGGACTTGATACGGGCCAGGGCGGCGACCAGGTCGGCGTTGCCGCACATGAAGCCCACCCGCCAACCCGGCATATTGTAGCTCTTGGAGAGGGAGAAGAACTCCACGGCCACGTCCGTCGCCCCAGGCACCTGGAGAATAGAGGGAGCCTTGTAGCCATCAAAGACGATGTCGGCATAGGCCAGGTCATGAACCACCCAGATGCCGTGTTCCCGGGCCACGGCGACGACCCGCTCGAAGAAATCCAGCTCGACGCACTGGGCGGTGGGGTTGCCGGGAAAGTTGATGACCAACATCTTCGGCTTGGGCCAGGAATCCTGGATGGCCCGGCGCAACTCCTCGAAGAAATCGACCCCCGGCACCAGGGGGACATGGCGAACGTCCGCCCCGGCGATGACAAAGCCATAGGGGTGAATAGGATAGGCGGGGTTAGGCACCAGGACGGTGTCACCGGCCCCCATGGTCGCCAGGGCCAGATGGGCCAGGCCCTCCTTGGAACCGATGGTGACGATGGCCTCCTTGTCCGGGTCCAGGTCCACCGCAAAGCGCTCGCGATACCAGTGGCAGATGGCGCGGCGCAGGCGCGGAATGCCCCGGGACACGGAATAACGATGGGTATCCTCGCGCTGGGCGGCCTCCACCAGCTTATCGACGATGTGACGCGGGGTGGGCTGGTCGGGGTTGCCCATGCCAAAGTCGATGATGTCCTCCCCGCGTGCTCGCGCGGACGCCTTCAACTCATTGACGATATTGAAGACATAGGGCGGCAGGCGCTGAATGCGGCTGAATTCGGAGCTGGGAGCGACCATGAGAACCTCACGGCTGGGGGTCGGAAGGACGATCAGGGGAGTTTACCGCCAAGCCGGGCGGAATAAAATCAGGGTTTCCGACGGCACCTGCTTGAAGCCTTGCCGACCCAGGGGGGGTTGGGGTATGTTGCCCCCATGAAATTTTCCCAAGCGGACCCAGGCGATGGTTACCTCATCGAGGGCTATGAGCCGGGCCGCATCTTGATCGCTGGCAAGATCTTCGTCTCGGGGCTCATCCTGACCCCCCGGCGGCTCCTGCCCGCCTGGGGTCCCCGGGTGGCCGCCGATCTGACGGAGGCCCACATCGACGCCCTGCTGGAACTCGACCCCCAAGTTATCCTTCTCGGTACCGGCGCCCGCCAGATCTTCCCCGCCATGGCCCTGCTGGCTCGCGGCCTGGCGCGGAGCATCGGCATCGAGGTCATGGACACCGGGGCGGCCTGCCGCACCTATAACATCCTCATGGCCGAGGGCCGGCAAGTCGTGGCCGGACTCCTGCCGATCTGAGACCGCCCCTCATCCGCCCGTTCCCAGGAACCGCAGCCCAGGAGTCCTCCCCACATGGATCGTAAGATGATCCTCTCGATCCTCGCCGTCGCCGTTCTCGCCTTCATCGGCATCATGCTGCTGCTGCCGGATGAAAACATCGAGGATCAGACCCCTCGCCTACCCTGGCAGGTGGAGCAGGATGGCCAGGGCCGCACCCAGGTCTTCGGCTTTACGCTGGGGGGAACGACCCTGGGCGAGATTCGCGACCTGTTCCAGGAAGAAGGGGAGATCAACCTCTTCGCCCGCCTGGACCCCGATCACCAGGCGGTCGGTTATGCGGTGGAGGCCTATTTCGACCAGATTTATCTGAACCGCATCCGCGGGGATTTCGTCATCGGCATCCAGGCGGACGAGACGACTCTGGGCCCCATGTATGAACGCGGCCTGCGAATTAGCCAGTTGGGCAGCGGCGCCAAGAAGGTCAAGCTGGAACCGGCGGATATCGCGACCCTGGAGACCCTACCCATCTCCACCATCACCTACCTACCCTGGAAATCCCTGGACGCCGAGATCATCGAGAAGCGCTTCGGCTCCCCAGCGGAGCAACGCCTGGAGCCCGGGACGGGAGTGACCCACTGGCTCTACCCGGACAAGGGCATGGACCTGGCCATGGATAAAAAAGGCGGTGTCGTTATCCAGTACGTGAATCGGGACGCTTTTGCCGGCTTGATCACACCCCTGGAGGCCCCGGCCAGCCCTAAGCCAACGCCCTAATGGTCTGGTATGACCTCCGAGCCCAGAACCCGAGGTTAACCCTGCCGCCGTAGCCAGGGTGAACCCGGCTCCCCGATCCTCCGCGGCGGATTGGTCCTGGGGAGATCCATTTCCCGAAACCATCCGTCATTCCGGACCATAGCCGTTGGGATTAGCGGACTGCCACCGCCAGGCGTCGCGCACCATCTCATCCAGGCCCAATTCGGCTGACCAGCCCAGTTCCGCTCGGGCGTGGCTGGGATCGGCAAAACACATAGCAATGTCCCCTGGCCGCCGACCGACGATGTCGTAAGGGACGGGCTGACCACTGGCCCGCTCGAAGGCCTGCACCATCTCCAGGACGCTATAGCCCCGACCCGTACCCAGGTTGCAGATCAACAGGCCGGGGTTGGCGGCGAGCTTTTCCAAGGCACGGAGATGTCCCCGCGCCAGATCGACCACGTGAATATAGTCCCGCACCCCGGTGCCGTCCGGGGTGGCGTAGTCCCCGCCAAAGATCCGCAGGCGCGACCGCTTGCCCGACGCCACCTGGGCGATGAAGGGCATGAGGTTGTTGGGGATGCCATTGGGGTCCTCGCCCATGCGGCCGCTTGCGTGGGCGCCCACCGGGTTGAAGTAGCGCAGCAGCGCGATATTCCAACCCGATTCGGCCTGCCGCAAGTCGGTCAGGATCTGTTCGATGAAGAGCTTGGAACGGCCGTAGGGATTGGTGGCAAAGGTCGGAAAGTCCTCCCGCACCGGGACGCTGGCGGGGTCGCCATAGACAGTGGCCGAGGAGCTGAACACCAGGTTGCGCACCCCGGCATCGGCCATGACCTTGCAGAGACTCAGGGTGCCGCCGATATTGTTGTCGTAATAGGCCAGGGGGATCTCGGTGGACTCGCCCACTGCCTTGAGGCCCGCGAAGTGGATGACGGCATCGAAGGCATTGGCGCGAAAGACCCCCGCCAAGGCGGGTGAATCCCGCAGATCGATCCGGGCAAAGCCTGGGGCCCGGCCACTGATCTCCGCCACCCGGCGCAGGGACTCCTCCTTGCTGTTACAGAGATTATCGACCACGAAGACCGCGTGTCCCGCGGCCAGTAACGCCACGCAAGTATGGCTGCCGATGTAACCGGCCCCGCCCGTCACCAAAATATGCATCGCCATGGCTCCAGGGTCATGACCCCGGACATTTTCGGGGCCCCGATAATAATCCCGCACGCCTCTCATTGACGCCCAACCCCGATCGCGCAATGATCACGGCACCATTGTACCCGTCGCGGGCCGGGCCTGGCAGGGCCATCAGAGCCTGGGGCCTGACGGCCCCCTTTACCGACAACCGAGAGGAGCCTCGACGTACTCGAAACCCCTTCCACCCCGAACACCTCAGTCGCGCGCACCCCGAGCACCAGGCACTGGCTAAAGCTCCTGCTAACGGCCACGCCCTATGTGGTGCTCTACCTCCTCGCCATCTGGCTGGTGGCCATCACCGACAGCGATCCCGCCCGCGTCGGTAGCCTCTGGCAGTGGTTTATCTCCGCGATCGGCCTGGTCGCCACCTATGGTGGCTGGCAGCGGATGCAGGCATCGGGCGGGGCCTTCATGATCGGTGCCCGGCCCTCATGGCCTTTTACGCCCCGTCCCCTCCAGCCCCAGCCGTACCCGCAGACGCCGCAGCAGGTCCGGCCCCAGGTTGTCCGGTAGCAGGACCAGGGAAGGGGTGCGCCAGCGGCCACACCGGAAGTTGAGTACCACCAGCGCCGGGCTGACATAGGTCGATCCCAGCAAACGCCCGTCCCGTTCCCGCCCATCGCCCTGGATCAGGGACCAGGTGCCGTCCGGCCGCCAAACCGCCGCCCTCAAGCTCCAGGGCCAGAGATGCCAGACGGACCCGCCCAGGCTCAGTGCGAGTCCCAACAGCACGGCTAAAGTCAGCCCGGCACGCCCGGACAGAGTCAAGGGCAAGAGGGTGACAACGACCAAAGTCAGCCCATGCACAACCAGCACCATGATGGCCAGCCGCCGCGAGACCCCGGGGCGGATGACCATGGCCAGACGTTCGATCGGTCGCGTCATGGCTTAAAATCCTCTCGCCTTGATATCCCAACTCCCAGGACCGCCACCCCGATGGACGACTACGACGCCTGCCCCTACGAGAGCATCGCCTTCCCGGAGACCCATCCCCATCACCTGGCCGTGCTCGGCCGGCTGCTGGGACTAGACACAGCCTCCCCCGTGACCGCCCGGGTGCTGGAGATTGGCTGCGCCGGAGGCGGCAATCTCATCCCCCTGGCCCAGGGTCTGCCGGGCGCTCGCTGTCTGGGCATCGACCTCTCGGCGCGCCAGATTGCCATGGGTCAGGACCTGGTCCAGGCCCTGGGCCTGGGTAACCTGGAATTGCGGCAGGGCGACATCCTCGATCTGGACCCCAGCCTGGGCCCATTCGACTACATCATCGCCCACGGTGTCTATTCCTGGGTCCCCGACCCGGTGCGGGACCATCTGTTGCGCCTGGCCAGCCGCCTTCTCGCCCCCGCCGGCATCTTCTACGTCAGCTACAACTGCCTGCCCGGCTGGCGGATGCGCGGCATCCTGCGGGACATCCTGCGCTACGCCTGCCGCGCCGCGGCGACCCCCACCGAACGCATCGCCGCCGCCCGCGCCGCCCTGGACCGGCTGCGCGCCAGCCTCCAGGGGCTCGAGGCCCATAGCGCCCGCTACCTGCTGGCGGAGATCGTCCATCTGGATCAGGTCCACCCCAGCTACCTGCTCTTCGAGTACCTGGCGGAGCACAACCGGGCCTTCCTCTTCAGCGACTTCGCCGCCGATGCCGAGCGGGCCGGGCTGCGCTATCTCTGCGACACGGACCCGCGCACCCTCTTCCCCTCGACCTATGGCGAGGGCGTGGATCAGGCCCTGGCCCCCATCGAGGACGGCCTGGAACTGGAGCAATGGCTGGATTTCGTCACCAACCGCAACTTCCGCCAGAGCCTGTTGTGCCGCGCGAACGCGGACCTGCCGGAGGAGATCGCCATCGACCTGGACCGCTTCGCCGGCCTGGCCTTCCGCACGGACCTGCGCCCCGCCGCCAGGCCCGACCTGCGGCGGGTCAAGGACAGCCCCTTCCTCACCCCCGCCGGCGTCTCCCTCCAGGTCAGCCAACCCCTGACCAAGGCGCTGGTCCTGGAACTCGGCGCCCGCTACCCGGACTCCCTAACCCTGGCGGAGGTCCTGCCCGCCGCCATCCAGCGCGTCAAGACCGCGGGCGGCGACGACCTGGCCCAGACGGTCGACGCCTGCCTGCAGGAACTCTTCAGC
>JBATOB010000250.1:0-4719 GCA_049290655.1 Chromatiaceae bacterium
GCACATGGCCGAAATCGCCCTTGTGAGCGTCGCGGCGCCGGGGTTCCACCCGGTCGGACACCTTAGCCCAATCCAGTCGCCGCGCGGAAAGGATCTCCCGGGCGTAGATGACCGCCGGCACCGCCAGGCCGTCGAAATAGATATCCCCGCAGCAAGCGGGACCAGCACCGGTAAAGAGCCCCTGCTTGAGACCGATGAAGGACAGGGTGGCCGCGGCCCGGATGGCCGTGCCCAGCACGCGGCCAGTATCGGCGTGCAACCCGGTAGGGATATCGATGGCGAGGACCGGAGCGCGCTGGGCGTTAACCGCCCGTACCGCCCGCGCCCACTTATCCTCGACCGGCCGCTCGAGACCTATGCCGAGGAGGGCGTCAACGATAACATCCGAGCGCCTGGGCAACTCCTGGAAGGCCTCCAGCTTGCCGCCCATCCCGAGCCAGGCCTCCAGCATCCCCTTGGCATCCGCCCCCAACCGGCTGACATCGCCTAATTGGAACAGGGTCACGTCCAAGCCGTCCGCGCGGGCGAGACGAGCCAGCACATAGCCATCGCCGCCATTATTGCCCGCCCCGCATAGCAGGGTGATCCGTCGCGCCTCCGGCCATCTGGCCCGGAGCAGTTGATAGGCCGCCTCCCCCGCCCTGGCCATCAAGGCCCCGCCGGGCATACCGCTGGCAATGGCCGCCTGGTCAAGTGCCCGGACCTGCGCGGCGGTGTAGAGGGCATAGGGCAAGGAATCGCTGGGCGGCGGGGGGCGTGACATCGTGGGTTATCCCGAGAATTGAGGGACACGGATTGCAGCATTCGCGATCCAGGACAAGCGCATCAGGCATGAAATCGGCGCCGGAAGGTTAACAAACCCAGCCCGAGGGTGCCACCAGCGGCTGGGCACTGGCTTGACCGCCCTGCCAATTGGGTTTTCAATGTGGCCCATGATCATCGCCTTCCTCGTTATCCTCGCCGCCTATCTGCTGGGCTCGGTCTCCAGCGCCATTATCGTCTGCCGTCTGATGGACTTGCCGGACCCGCGCACCCAGGGTTCGAACAACCCCGGCGCCACCAATGTGTTGCGAATTGGCGGTAAGAAGGCGGCCGCCATCACCCTGCTGGGCGACAGCCTCAAGGGCCTGATCCCCCTCCTGGTGGGCCATGCCCTGGGGCTAGGCACCGTGGCGCTGGCCGCGACGGGGCTCGCGGCCTTCCTTGGCCACCTCTTCCCCCTCTTTTTCGGTTTCCGCGGTGGCAAGGGCGTGGCCACCGCCCTCGGCGTCCAGTTCGGGCTCTACTGGCCGGTAGGCCTCGCCGTGGCGGCCATCTGGCTGTTCGTCGCCAAGGTGTTGAAGATCTCCTCCCTCTCCGCCCTCATCTCCATGGCGCTCGCCCCCTTCATCCTCTGGGTGCTCTGGGACGACCCCTGGCTCATCGCCATGCAAATCCTGATCAGCCTGATCCTCTTCTGGCGTCATAAAAGTAACATCCAGAATATGCTTTCGGGGGCTGAGGGACGGATCGGCGCCAAAGAGAATGGCTCGGACTAAAGTCCGCCCCCTTTACGCGATTCCCGAATAGCCCTGCCGGCTCGGAGGCAGGGCCACCAGCCTCACAGCGGGGCCAATCCCGCCATATCCCAACGCGCCCGCGGGGCGAAGGACAGGGGCTCGGTTTGCCCCGCCTGGAGCCGATGCCAGCCCGCGAAGGCGATCATGGCTCCGTTGTCCGTACAAAAGGCGGGACGGGGATAGAAGGCCCGCGCGCCCTCCTTGACCAAGGCGCCGTCCATGGTGGCGCGCAGCCGCCGGTTGGCACTGACGCCACCGGCCAGGACCAGGCGCGGGAAGCCGGTCTGACGCACCGCCCGCCGGCACTTGATCGCCAAGGTATCCACGACCGCCTCCTCGAAGGCGCGGGCGATATCGGCCCGGGTCTGCTCCCGGTCGGGGCGAGCCGCCTGTTCCTCGCGCCAGGTATTGAGGGCGAAGGTCTTGAGCCCGCTAAAGCTAAAATCCAGACCGGGCCTGTCGGTCATGGGCCGGGGAAAGCGGTAACGCCCCGGATCGCCCTGCTCGGCCAGTGCCGCCAGGGCCGGGCCGCCGGGGTAAGGCAGACCGAGGAGCTTGGCGGTCTTGTCGAAGGCCTCGCCCGCGGCATCATCCAGGGACTCGCCCAAGAGTTGGTAGCGGCCAATGCCCGCCACCGCCACCAACTGGGTGTGACCGCCGGAGACCAGCAGGGCCACGAAGGGAAACTCCGGCGCGGGGTCCTCCAGCAAGGGGGCGAGCAGATGGCCCTCCATGTGATGCACCCCGATCGCCGGCACGCCCCAGGCCCAGGCCAGGCTCCGACCCAGGGCCGCCCCCACCATCAGGGCCCCGATCAGGCCCGGACCGGCGGTGAAGGCCACCCCGTCGATATCCGGCTTGGCCAGACCAGCCTCGTCCAGGACCTGCCGGATCATGGGCAGGGTCTTGCGCACGTGATCACGGGAGGCCAATTCAGGCACCACCCCGCCATAGCAGGCATGGATCTCGATCTGGCTATAGACGGCATGGGCCAGCATTCCGCGCCCGCCCTCGTAGACGGCAACCCCGGTTTCGTCGCAGGAGGTTTCGATGCCTAGTACACGCATGGCTGTCAATCTGGCCCTGGCAAGAGTAGGTAATAGGTTCATGGTAAGGCTATTTGGCCCCAGGGCGCGAATGGGCTTTGCATGTCCCCGTTCCGATCAGTTAGAATTCCGCGTCTTTCCAAATCCTCAGCTCTAGCGAGCCCTAACCAGAAAACGATAGGATAAATGTTTTATGCCCAGCGTCCGCGTTAAGGAAAATGAACCCTTTGAAGTTGCCATGCGCCGCTTCAAGCGCTCCTGCGAGAAGGCCGGCGTCCTGGCCGAGGTCCGCCGTCGCGAGTTTTACGAGAAGCCCACCTCCGAGCGCAAGCGTCGCAAGGCCGCCGCGGTCAAGCGTCACCACAAGAAGCTGCAGCGCGAAACCCGCCGCTGGGAACGCACCTTCTAAGCAAATCCCCTTAGTTCCCCCCAGCCTAGCCCAGATCCCGTATCGATCCAGAAACCCAACGCCATGCTCAAGCAGCGCCTCGTCGAGGACATGAAGACCGCCATGAAGGCAGGCGAGAAGCGTCGGCTGGGCGTCATTCGGCTCATCAACGCCGCTATCAAGCAGCGCGAGGTGGACGAGCGGATCGAACTGGACGACACCCAGGTGCTCGCGGTGCTGGACAAGATGCTCAAGCAGCGCCGCGACTCCATCACTCAATACGAGGCGGCCAAGCGCGAGGATCTGGCGGAGCAAGAGCGCTACGAGATTGGCGTCTGCCAGGAATACCTGCCAACAGCCCTGGCCGATGACGAAATCGCCACCCTGATCGAGACGACCATCGCCGCGTCGGGGGCCGTCTCCCTGAAGGAGATGGGCAAGGTCATGGCCATCCTCAAGCCCCAGGTCCAGGGCCGGGCCGACGTCGGCGCCGTCAGCGCCCTGGTCAAGCAACGCCTGGGCCCCTGAAGGTCAACCCCGCCCACTCGGGGACCAGTCCTTCCCCCTCTGCTCGCTGATTCCCATGGCTGGCAGAATCACCCCCGACTTCAAGAGTGACTTACTCGCCCGCATAGACATCGTCGATGTCATCAATCCCCATGTGCCACTGAAGCGCCGGGGTAGCCTGTTTTCGGCCTGCTGTCCCTTCCACGACGAGAAGTCTCCCTCCTTCACCGTCACGCCCGCGCGGCAGACTTACCACTGCTTCGGCTGCGGCGCCCATGGCAATGCCATCGATTTCTTAGTTGAATACAAAAATCTCAATTTCCCAGAGGCCGTCGAGGAGTTGGCGCGCCAAGCCGGAATAGAAATCCCCGAAGACCATGACACGCCGATCCGCAAGGGCCCCGATACCCGCCCTCTCTATGCCATCATGGAACAGGCCGCCCAGCTTTACCAACAGCAACTGCGCCATCACCCCCAGGCCGGACGGGCGGTGGACTACCTCAAGGGGCGCGGCCTGAGCGGCCAGATCGCCGCCGCCTACGGCATCGGCTATGCCCCGCTGGCCTGGGATTTCCTCCTCGAGCGCCTGGGCCGCGCCGCATCGGAACGCGAGCATCTGCTCCAGGCCGGTCTGGTCATCGATCAGGATGGCAAGGCCTATGACCGCTTCCGCGACCGCGTAGTCTTCCCCATCCGCGACCGCCGGGGGCGGGTCATCGGCCTTGGAGGCCGCATTCTGGGCGATGGCAAACCCAAATACCTGAATTCCCCCGAGACACCCATCTTCCACAAGGGCCGGGAACTCTATGGCCTGCACGAGGCCCTCAAGATTCACCGCCAGCCCGAACGCCTGCTGGTGGTGGAGGGCTACCTGGACGTCATCGCCCTGGCCCAGTTTGGCATCGACTATGCCGTGGCGACCCTGGGTACCGCCACCACCCCGGAGCACCTGCGCCTGCTGCTCCCCCAGGCACCGGAGCTCGTCTTCTGCTTCGATGGCGACCGCGCCGGCCGCGAAGCCGCCTGGAAGGCACTGGAGACCTGCCTGCCTCAGGCCAGTGGCCAGCAGGAGATCCGCTTCCTCTTTCTGCCCGAGGGCGAGGACCCGGATACCCTGGTGCGCAAGGAAGGTCGGGAGGCCTTCGAAGAGCGTATCCGCCAGGCCAAACCCCTCTCCGACTTTCTCTTCGAGCAGCTGTCCAACGGCATTGACCTCGCC
>JBATOB010000251.1:0-5611 GCA_049290655.1 Chromatiaceae bacterium
GCCCCGACCAGACCGGCGGCGATGGGCGTGCCCAGGACGGACTTGGCGACGCCGCCCATATAGCCGACCCAGGTGACGATCATGATCAGGGGACCGGGCGTGGTCTCCCCCAGCGCCAGGCCATCCATCATCTGCGGACCGGTCAGCCAGGCGAAGTATTCCACCGCCCCATGATAAACATAGGGCAAGACGGCGTAGGCGCCACCGATGGTGAGGAAGGCGGCCTTGACGAAGAAGGCGCCCATGTTGAACAGATCGCTGTTGCCGCTCAAGGCCAGCAGCGCGGCGGCACCGATCACGACAAAGACCAGGGTGGTCACCACCAGCTTGAGCCAGGTGAAACGGGCGTGCGCCGGGGGTGGGGTATCATCATCGATCAGCGCCGGGCCATACTGCTTATGGGAGGCACCGTGGCCACCGCCGCTCTGGAACTGGGCCGGCATCAGCTTGCCGCCAATGGCCCCGAGGATGGCCGCGGCGAGCACGATCCAGGGAAAGTCGATGTCGAAAAAGAAGATCCCGATAAAGGCCAGGGCGGCGATGCCGCCGAGCAGGGGGTTCTTGATCGTCCGCGCCCCGATGCGCCAGGCGGCGAAGAGCACCACCGCGACCACGGCGGGTTTGATGACATGGAAGATACCCTGCACCGCCGGCACGTCGCCAAAGTGCAGATAGACACCGGCCAGCAGCGACAGCAGCAGGAAGGCGGGCAGGAAAAACAGGACCCCGGCCATGACCGCGCCCTTGATGCCGTGCATGAGCCAACTGATGTAGATGGCGAGCTGGATGGCCTCTGGCCCCGGCAGCAGCATGCAGTAGTTGAGGGCGTGGAGATAGCGGTGCTCGGAGATCCAGCGGCGCCGCTCGACCAGCTCCTGGTGCATCATGGCGATCTGCCCGGCGGGGCCGCCGAAGCTGATGAAACCGAGCTTGAGCCAATATTTGAAGGCCTCGCCCAAGGTCGGGGTTGGCGGTGGCGTACGCGGGATGGCGTCATTCGTCACGGGCGTGTTCCTGTTGGTAGTGGGTGACAAGATTGTCAAAGAGGCGGCACGCCTCGCTCAGGAGTTGGTCATCATTGGCCGCGGTGGCCCGGGCGCCGGCGAGGACGGCCTCGATACCGGCGGCCTCCGCCACGGGCACCCCACCCACATCCAGAAAATGCACGATAGCGGCGATGCGGCCTAGGGCGGGATCGTCGGCGAGGCCGAAGCTTGCGGCCAGGACCTCGAAGGTGACGCGACCCTCGACATGGGTGAAAGCCGCGCCGTCGAAGTCGAAGCCCAGTGCCCCCGGAGGGCAAAGCCTGGGGTCCGCGAGCCAGACAAAGCGCGCCCGAGGGTCGATGTGGCGCTGAATGAGCCAGGCCGAGGCCAGGCGATCCACCCAGGGGTGGTGGCGGGTTGCCCAGGTGCGCCCCTGAAAGTCGGCGCCGGCGAGCCGGCGAATCCTGCCCGCCCCGTCCAGCGGTTCGCCGGAGGCCCGCGCTTGGAGTGCCACCAGGGCTTCCTCGGCCTGCCGTTGGGCCTCTCCCGGAAAGAAGTCGATGGCGGCCAGGGCCGAGAACTCCCGTTGTAGGGCGCGCACGGCCTTGGCCGCGGCGGGATTCGCCGCCTGAATCGCCTTGAGGAGTCCGGCGTAGTCCCCCTGGCGATCAAAGAGGGCCATGAGGGTTTGCCCTTGGGCCTCATCCCTGCCGTCGAGGCAGTAAATAGCGGCTGTGCCCTCCACGCTTTTCACGTCTTCGGCAATGGACCCCAGCGCCTGCGCGTGGGCGGGCGAGTCGGGCAATAGATAGACGCCGTCGCGCAAGGTGGCGCTCCCCAAGGCGCGCAAGGCCCGCCAGACGCGCATGCGGCCGGCGGATTGCTGGGTGGGGAGCGTGACAAAGAGGGCCAGGAAGCTCATGGGAGGGCGACACTACTAGAAAGTAACGTTAAATCTATCACAATAATGTTTAGATGTAACTATTATTTCGATAGGTATCGCCTGTCATGACGGATTTCATTAGGACGCATGCGTCGGGCCCGAGGTTGCCACCCATAGGCCGCATCCGCGTAATGCCGGGAGAGATATGCTGCTTCCCTTCGAGCCAAGCCAGACCAGGGTCATCTTGAGCCGATTCGCGGCGAAATCATCCATGACTAATGGCTATGACGATGATGAATATCCGGAAAATGAGGATGTTGGTGCGTCACCACCTTATGTTGGTGAAGGTGGCCGTGCGATTCCTTGCCATCCCATTCAGGACCGTGATCGTGCCGGTGATGCTCGTCGTGCCGATGGGGATGGCGATGTTCCAGGGGTTCGTGGGCGTGCTCGTGTTCGTGCCGCTCCAGCAGGTGCAGCCAAACACCTAACGCCATCAGTCCACCCGCCAGCCAGAAGGCGGGTGTGGTCGGTTCATCCAGCAGGACCAGCGCCACGACCGCACCGATGAAAGGCGCTATCGAAAAGTAGGCCCCGGTCCGCGCTGTCCCTAGCCCACGCAGCGCCAAGACGAACAGCACCGGGCTGATTCCATAGCCGAACAAGCCCACCAACATCGTCGCTAGCAGGATCCCGGCATCGGGCAGATGCGCGCCCCACGTAAGCGCGAGGGAAGAGTTGACCACGCCCGCGATCAAACCCTTGGTCCCGGCGATGAACAAGGCATCGGTCGCTGAAACATGGCGGGGCAAGTTGTTGTCGATGGCCCAGCAGAGGCAGGCGACAGCGATCGCCAAGGGGCCTGGCCAATGGGAGGCGTTGGCCTCGCCTGGCTTCACTGCGTACCGACGGCGGCTGCTCTCTGGCTGCTAAACGATACTTTCCTTCCGGTGGTACTGGATGATCGCATGGCAGGTATGGGCCGAAAGCTCCCGCCCACTAGCTGACCCCCAACGCCGCCATGGGCGGCTTACGGCCCAGAGCGGGCACTGATACGCTATGGAAAAGTGCCCGCACCCGAGCGGACAGCCGTCACGCGTTACGTCCAATATGCAACAATAGACGTGGGAAGAATCACCTCGCTAAGAGGTGGCGATCCCCGCAATCACTGGCACCCGACTTGCCCGGTGGGAACACCCGTTCCCAGCGGTCACTTCGTGCCAGAAGACGCTGACGGACAGGCTCTACCCCAGCAGGGGGTACGGCGGTTCCCGGAGGCGACCCCGAAGACGTCTGAGCATTGACATCCGGCGTCGACTATCGAGTGAGTGGAGGATGAAATGGATCGAGAGACATACCGCGGCGTCGTCAAGCCGCCAACGAGGGGGGTGGTTGCAACCGCCACCGGGTTCGCGCTGCTGCTCGCCGCGGGCGGGCTCCAGGCGGCCACCTGTTCCATCGGTACGACGCCGAACCCGCCGACGATCAATGTCGGCCAGAGCGTAGCCTTCACCGGCTCGGTGACGGGCAAGTCCCCCTTGACCTACACTTGGGCGTTTGCAGGCGGCGCGCCGGCGACCTCCACCACGAAGTCGGTGACAGTGAGCTACGCGAGCGCCGGCAGCTTCGCGGCGACCCTGAACGGCAAGAACGGCCGCAACGAGACCTGTACCGCCAACGTGACCGTGCAGGTCAATGCGGCCCGCCCGTGGCCCAGAACGACGAGTACAACACCCAGCAGAACACCCAGTTGGTGGTCACCGCCCCAGGCGTCCTGGGCAACGACAACGATCCAGACGGCAACCCGATCACCGCGGTCCTGGGGACCACCGTCACCCACGGCACCCTCAGCCTGAATAGCAACGGCGGCTTTACCTACACCCCCACCAACAATTACAACGGCTCGGACAGCTTTACCTACCGGGCTCGGGACAGCCTCGGGGCCACCTCCAACCTGGCGACCGTGACCATCGGGGTCGCTGCCGCCGCCCAGGTCTCCATCAACTCTACGAGCGCCAATGGTGCCCTGCCGACGGACGCGGTCCCAGAGCAGTCGAAGCTGGGCATCGACCCGACCAACCTCTTTACCCTGCTCGCCACCAATGACCTCGGGATGCACTGTGGTGACCAGGACACCCGCATCTCCAGCATCCTGCCGCCGTTCAACGTGCTGCACGCCCAGGTGGTCCAGCGGGGCCGCACCGGACTGCCGCGCGTCCTGGGCGAGGGCGAAGTGACCCTTTCCTACTCGGCCGCCTCGAACCCAAACGACCCCGCCATCGCCAAGGTCGCCAGCGGTCAGGCCCTGTCCTCGGTGGTCAACGGCGAGGTGTACAAGACGAACTTTTGGCAGGTGGCCTTTCAGGCCTACGACGCCTTCTACCCGCCCGGCATACTGGCCGCCTTCTATGACCAGAACAACCCGGCCAACAACATCGACATCGGCCTGCCGGTGCCGGACGTGGAGCGTCTCTACCTGGGAGATGGGGTCCTGAGCGCCACCCAACAGGCGATGCCGGGGCTGAACAACCCCTACATCCTGAACGATGCCCAGGTGTTCCAGGAGCACTTCACCAACTTCCCATTCTTCGTCAACTTCCCGTTTGGCTACGTGGCTAACAACGTCAACTGGTTCGAGGCCGCCGGCGTGCCCATCGCCATGTTCGACGACTTCGGCCGGGAGAACCCCTATCCGCTGGTGCGGGTCCAGGCCAAGCAGGACACCACCACCATCGCCTCCCTCGACACGGTGATGCCCATCTCCGGCGAGGCCGAGTGCCAATCCTGTCATGCGGCCACGGGGGATGGCGGCAACGGCGCGGCCGTCAAGAACCTCACCACCATTAAGTCCTCGATCGACGATCCGTTGGAAGGTTCGGTGCCCAACGGGGCCAGCGTCGAGTGGGCCAGCGACCTCAACATCCTGCGCCTGCATGACCAGAAGCACGGCACCTCCCTGCTCTCGACGTTCGACGCCACGGGGCGCGCGGCCGAGCCGGTTGTGTGCCAGCGCTGCCACTACACCCCGGCCCTGGACCTGGCCCAGGTGGGTCCTAACGAGGTCAACGGCCGCGACCAGGTCAAGCACAAGTCCATGTCCAACGTGATGCACAGCCATCACGCGACGGCGACGGATGTGAGCGGTAACCCGCTGTTCCCGACCATGCCGCCGGCCATCAGCGCCCAGGGCAATCGACGTGACCCGGTGTTGACCCAGAACGTCCTGGAGCAGACCTGCTACATGTGCCACCCCGGCAATCGCACCCAGTGCATGCGCGGGGCCATGGCCAATGGTGGCCTGGTCTGCCAGGACTGCCACGGTCAGATGGCTCAGGTGGGCAACGACTTCTCGCGCAATGTCTCTCCGACCAACCCGGGGGCCTTCCATCTCGCGGCGGACTTCTATGACAACCCGGCGACGCCACGCGTGCCCTGGGCCAACGAGCCCGGCTGCGGCTCCTGCCACACCGGCTATGCAACCAGCAACCTGGCGGGCATTGCGGGGACCCTGGTGAACCCCACCGACACCCTGGGCAACAGGGACGGCATCCGCCTGCTGGCGGCCTACCTGGCCGGCGACGACAAGGCCACCCCCATCGTGCCCACCAACAAGGCCTTTGCCGAGAACGTGGTGGCCGAGGGCGGCGCCGCCGACGGCAACCCGAAACTCTACCGGGTCAGCACCGGCCACGGCGGGCTCTTCTGCGAGGCCTGCCACGGCAGCACCCACGCGGAGTGGCCG
>JBATOB010000252.1:0-8118 GCA_049290655.1 Chromatiaceae bacterium
GTCTCCACGGGGGGCGCCCCCAGCAGCCGGCTGGCATCGCGCCGCACGCCGGGCTGAAAGAGGTTGCGCACATCGCGGATGGCCAGGGCATCGGTGGGGCAGGAGACGACGCAGCGGGCGCAGCCCATGCAATCTTCCAGCCCGGTGATGCGGCCGTGGGCCTTGCCCTGCTCCCAGACCGGGATGCCCATGTCGCAGGCCTGGTCGCAACGCCGACAGTCGATGCAGCGCTCCTTGTCCATCTCCACGCGGTAGAAGCCTGCATGGTTCAGTAGCCCAAAGGTGGCACCGTAGGGACACAAATATCGGCAATAGAAGCGGTTGCCAGTCAGCGGTACCAGAAAGAAGCTGCCGAAATAGGTCAGTCCCACCGTGAGCCCGAATGCACCCACGAAGGAAACCGTCCATGTGTTGGGCGGGAACTGGGTGGTGACCATCACTGCGGCATACCAGACGAAGAAGAGCCACTTGACATGGCGCAGCCGCCATACCCAGGGGCCGCGCAGGGTCTTGTCGCGGTAGGCAAAGCCCACGGTCTCGCGGATGCCCACGCAGGGGCAACCGAAGCCGCAGATGACCCGGCGACCGAACAGGAAGACCAGGGTCAGGACCAGGATGAAGCTGAGGGTCCCCGGCGTGTGCAGGGCGGGGAAGACCGGCTGCGACCAGAGGAAGCCCACATAGGGCTCGAAGAAGGGGTTAAGCCAGGGAATCAGCCACCACAGGGCAGTGACCACGGAAACGAGGATGATCAGGCGCTTGCGGGTGTAGCGGTTGCGCTCGGCGCGGATGCGCCAGAGCCCGAAGCCGAGGATGAGGGCGTACTCGGTGTAATGGTTGAGCCAGATCGGGCTCTCCCACAGGAAGAGCCAGGACTCGTTGAGCCAGCCGAGGAAGGCTAGGCTGAAGGCGGCCATGGCCAGTGCCCTCACCCAGAAGGGATACCGAACCGCCAGCGTGTCCTGGCTGGAGGGCTCCCCCGGGCGGGGTTCGCGGACCCAGAGTGGTCGGTCGGTGGTGGCTGCCATGGTGCTTTATCTCCCACCTATCTTTAGAGGGCGATCAGGGTGCGCCAGGTCGCAACCAGGGCATTTGCCCCAGTGGCGATATCCGCGTCGGTAGTGGGTTCGCCGATGCTTAGACGCACCGCCCCCGTCGCCCGCCCCGGCGGTATGCCCATGGCCCCTAGCACCCCGCTGACGGAACCCCCCTCCTCATGACAGGCGGACCCCACCGACGCAGCTATTGTCGGTGTGCGGGCCAGCGGATCCCGACCGCTCACACCGGGGAAGGAGCAGTGGAGGGTATTGGGCAGTCGCTCCTCGGCGTGGCCGTTGAGGACCAGGCCGGGGACCGCCGCCGCGAGCCGCCGGTGCGGTGCATGCATCACTGACACCAGCACGGTGAAGTCCCGTAGCGACCTCGCCAGTTCGTCGGGGGAGACCCGGCCGTCCCCGTCAACCGCCCATACCCCGAGGTCCCACCCTTGCTCCCGCAGGTGCGCCATGGGCCGGGGTGGCCCTGCTGATCCGACCTCCACTCCAAGGGCCATGGCGGATAGGCCATCGCGTGGGTGTGTCCGAGCCACCACCATCCCTTACACACTTCGCTCTGCCAACTAGACATGGCTCCACTCCTCCATCCATTGCTCCTGGGTCGCCTCCAGGAGCCTCCGCACCTCAGCGATCTCGGCCTCGTCGAGCTGATCGCGCAGGCTGTCCGCGATGTCCTCGGGAGAGACGATGACCCCGTCGGACGGCGTGAGGAGCCTCTCCCCCATGAACAACGCGGGTGGCGGGACGGTGGCGCTACCGTCGCGGTAGCGCACCTCGGGCTGATAACCCAGGGATTGGCGTAGCGCCTCGGCGTAACGCATGTAAAGTGCGCAGCGCCCCCCGGGGGGCTGTTTGGACAGGATGGTGATGGTGGACATGGGGCGTCCCTCCTCCTCGGTGGCTTAGGGCGGTGTCTTGGGCGCCGCTCCTCGTTTGTTCGCTGTGGCGTCAGAACACCAGCACCCTGCTGGCGTCCAGAGTTCTCTGAGCCAATGCCTCCAGAGTGCTGCGTTGCGCCCCCGGAACCAACTCGGCCTCGGTGATACCGCGCGCATCCATGCAAGTGCCGCACAACAGGACATCGCCCTTGCGGCAGATCGCATTTACCATCAGTTCCAGGTTGTAGAAGCCCTGCGGCACCTTCTGGCCGGCCTTGGCACAGGCCACGGCGTCGGCCATCAGGAAGACCCAGACCTCCTCGCCCTTGCCGACAAGGGTCTTGGCCAGACGCAGGGCGTTGAAGCTGCGCTCGGTGCCATAGGGCGGGTCATTGAGAATGAACAGGGTCGACATGGGGGATTACTCCGGTTGCGATGATTGAGAGCGGCCATTGACCGGCCAGCCCCGGTCCAGCCAGGCGGTCATGCCGTCCTGAACCACATGGGCCTGGGCAAAGCCCCGCCGCGCCAGGATGGCCGCCGCCTTGGCCGATCGGCGGTCAGTCCGACAGAAGAGCGCGATGGGTCGCTCCGGGTCCGAGCCTAGCTCCTCCAGGCGCGCGGCAAGATCCTCTAGGGGCAGATTGAGGGCCCCCGGGAGGTGGCCCTGTTCCCCATCAAAGTCCGCGGCGGTACGCACGTCCAGGATCAACAGGGGTTCGTCCGATTCCAAACGCGTTTTGACCTGATCAACTTGCAGCCAGGCTGACTGGCGCAGGCGCGCCACCAGGCGGGGCAGAAAGGCCAGCGCCGCCAACAGGGCCAGGGCGATCAGGCCCTTCTGGATCAAGGCTTCGCCACCGCTGGCCGCCTCGCGCCCGGCGTAGCCGAGCCAGGTGTAAGCGAGGGCCCCGGGCACCATGCAGACAGAGGTCGCGATGAGGTAATGCAGGAAGGGGATGCGCGTCAGCCCCAGGGCATAGTTCAGCAGGTTGAAGGGAAACACCGGCACTAACCGGGTAAAGGCCACGAAGCGCCAGCCCTCGGCCTCCACGCCGGTCACCAGGCGCTTGAGGATACCGCCGGCCCGCGCCTGGACCCAATCGGCGGCCAGATAGCGGGCCACCAGAAAGGCCAGCCCGGCGCCCAGGGTGGCCCCGACGAGGTTGTAGAGGGTCCCCCAGAGCGGCCCAAAGAGGGCGCCGCCGGTCAGGGTCAGCAGCGATCCGGGCAGAAAGAAGACGGTGGCGACGGCGTAGATACCCATGAAGACCAGGGGTCCCGCCAACCCGGCGGTGGCGACCCAGGCCGACAGGGCGGCGGTGTCCAGGTGCGCGCGGTAGCGCAGGGCCAGGGCGATGCCGGCGGCTAGGGCCAGGGCCAGCAGCAGGCGTGGCGCTTGCTTCATGGCCGTCTCCCGCTGGGGTTAGCGTGAGAGTCCCCGGTGGGGTCTGTCAGCCGCGGGCTTGCTGGCGTGCCGCGCTCCAGATCCGCGTCGGTATCACCGTCAGTCGCGACCCAACGGCGGCGATTGATGGCATAGCCCGTCACCGGGCCCCTGAAGGGCAGGGCCAGCATCCCCGGCAGGGTGGCGACCTCGCGCGGGTCGCGGTGGTCAACGATACCGATGGTCATGCCCAATTGCCCGGCGCGGGGGGCCTCGCGATAGGTACCGAACAGCCGGTCCCAGGCGGAAAGGTTGAAGCCGAAGTTGGAATTGGTCTCATCCTCCGCCTCCGAGTGATGGACCCGGTGCATGTCCGGGGTGACGACGAACCAGCGCAGCCACCAGTCCAGCCGGTTGGGCAGGCCGACATTACCGTGATTGAACAGAGCCATGCCGTTGAGGATGACCTCGAAGAGAATCACCGCCACCACCGGCGGCCCCAGCGCCAGGACGACCGCGAACTTGATCAGCAGGGACAGGATGATCTCGATGGGGTGGAAGCGCGCCCCGGTGGTCAGGTCATAGTCCGGGTCGGCATGGTGGACCCGATGCAGCCGCCACAGGGCCGGCACGGCGTGGAAAAAGACGTGCTGGGCCCAGATCGCCAGGTCCAGGGCGATCACCGCCAGGGCGATCGCCAGCCAAGGGGGGAGGGCGAGCTGATGGAGCAGGCCCCAGCCCTGGGTGGCGGCCGTCGTCGCCAGCCCCACGGCCGCGCCGGGAAAGAGCAGGCGCAGCAGCAGGGTATTGAGCACCACCAGCCCCAGATTACTGGACCAGCGCCGGGCCTTGGAGACTGTTAAGGCGCGCCGCGGGGCACGCCACTCCCACAGGGCCATGGCGGCGAAGATGCCAACAAAGGCGCCGAGACGGATGGCCGCCTCATGAGTCTGGACGAAGCTATCCACGGTCGTCTGCCTCCGGTTGCCTGGTTTTGGTGTATCCGTGGCTCAAGTCTGGCAGATTGGCGGGATTCATTCAACTATAATGTTGAATGTCATAAGGTCGCCTATGATTGCTTCAGACCCTGCGCTGAATCTGGCCCTCCCCGCCTTCTGGCATGCCAGAACTGTGGGGGCGCGGAGCTGGCAAGGGTAGGTGTTGGGCGTGGGCGAGAGGAGCTGGTGGCCGATACCAGCCAGGGAAGCGTGTCCGTAAACAGCCACCGGCCAGCATAGCCGTTATACTGAGCACCTTACTGTCGTTTAACGCTGATCGTTGATGGTTGGCGACTTATCCCAGCGAGTCCAGCTCATGCCCAAACCCCCTGGCCCCAAGCAAACCTTGTTCGAACATCTGGCGATCGTCGCCCGCGCCCTGGGCCATGGGGCTCGCCTCGAACTGCTCGATTTTCTGGCCCAGGGCGAGCGGAGCGTCGAGGATCTCGCCAGGGTCGCGGGGCTCTCCATCGCCAATACCTCTAAGCACTTGCAGCAGCTTAAGGCCACCGGACTCGTCCAGGCACGGCGGGATGGCAAGCACATCCGCTACATCCTGGGGGATGAGCGGGTCCTGGACGCCATGGCGGTGCTGAGGGCGATCGCGGAGGCCCATATCAGCGCGGTTGAAGACTTGGTGGCGAGCTACCTCAGGGGTCGTGATGACCTGGAGCCGGTGCCCGCCCAGGACTTGCTCGAACGGGTGCGGGATGGCCTAGTGACCGTGCTCGACGTGCGCCCCCCCGAGGAGTATGCCCAGGGCCATGTGGCCGGAGCCCTGAACGTCCCCCTCGATCGCCTACAGGATAGGCTCAAGGAGTTGCCAACGGACCGGGAGGTGGTGGCCTACTGCCGGGGACCCTGGTGCGTGCTGTCCTTCGAGGCCGTTGCGAAGTTGCGTGAAGCGGGATTCGCCGCGCGGCGCCTCCAGGACGGTCTGCCCGAGTGGCGCCGGGCCGGGCTGCCGGTGGTCAGCGACTGATCACGATGGACCCAAGAGGCTTGCAACCATGAATGACTCATCGATCTTTATTCGTAGGGTTAGTTAGCGACGACCCGCCGCTCGCCCTGGCCGCGCTGAGCGAAGTCACTCAGCAATGCGTGGCCTGCCACGCCAACTTCCGCATTCATTAGGGCGCCTTACCGCCGATCTTGTGCCATCACGCCATAACCATCATGGCCTGCGAGACTCTCATGAACCGCCACTTCACCCTTCCGCTTTTCTGGGCATTTCTCCTTGCCCTTTAGCAACGCCACGGACTGGCTAGCCTCCTTCGACACCATGGACCACCCGCAACCGCGTCTCATCGTCCCCGGCCACGGCGCCGTGTGCGACCTGCCCAAGGCACGACGCGATACCCGTGACTACCTCGCATTATTGGTGCAACACATGCGGCAGGCGGTAGCGGACATGGTTGACCTGCAAGCAGCCATCGACAGCCTGGACCAGTCGGCCTTCCGCCACCTGGCCAATTACGACCAGCCCCAGGGCGGTAATGCCAGTCGGGTGTATCTGGAGATGGAACGCCGGTGAGCCCTTTCCTCTTCCCCTTCAACCAGCAGCAGGTCCTCCAGATGGCGGTGATCGCCTGCCTCCCCGGCCTGCCTCTCATCTTCCTGGTGATGCCGGTGGGGTGAGATACTGCAATTGCTCGCGGGGGCGTTGCCGTAGGTTTAAGAGGCCGCCTCGGGCCCTGGCATCCTCACCAGGGGTGCGCTATCCAGCAACTTGCGGGCCACATCGATCATGGTCTCCAGATTCATGCGGTTGATAAAGACGTTAAAGGTCAGCATGGCCAGCAGATGGCGGGGGTCGCTGACCCAGGGCGGTAGAAAACGCGGAGCCCGGCACAGGCCCATGGCATAGAGCTCGCACAGGGCCGGGATGTCGAAGATATCCAGTTTGCCGCAGAAGAGTAGGCTGAGGCAGTCCGCGCGCCCGGCGGCGAAAGTGGCCCGCATGAAGTTGTTCACTTGGAGCAGGCCCAGGAGATAGACCAGATCCTTGCAGAAGGGCGCCCCCCCCGTTATGACCCCGCCGCGAAACACCCGCCGGGTATTTTCGAAGGCCTGATCGGGATCGCCGATGCGCTCCAGAAAAAAGCCATTGACCTCCAGAAAATCCGCGCCCTCGATGGCCATCTGGATGGCCAGCACCCGATCCGCCAGTCGCCGCAGCCGGTCCAGTTCGATGGAGCCGCTGATCACCTCCGCGAGGACCGCCAGCCCCTCCTGGGTGCGGGTGGTGCCCGGATGCCCGGCCGCCAGGAGCGGCAGGTCGGTCTGGGCCTTGCCGTTGAGCGAGGTGGCGACGTGGACGAAGGCCTCGTGATGCAGCAGTTGGGTAAAATCGCGGTCGGTGAAGCGGGCGCCCCGGCGGACACGAATGGTTCGGGAGGTCGCCAGGGCATTGGCGGAGAGTCGGTCCACCAGTTCGATGGCGGGCGCCTGGTCGCCGAAATGGGCGCGCACCGCGCGATCGAGATCCACCGCCACCTCCTCGGCACTGTGATAGGCCGGTGGGGCCGTGGAGATCTCGATGTGAGCCAGTTGGTTAATGGTCTCCAGGACGGTTTGCGCCAGATCAAGGGGCGAAATCGCGACATAACGCAAGGGGGCCGTTGGCTCGCCATAGAGTTGGCGCCCGAACTCGAAAAAGCTGGGGGTACCCACCGCCGCCAGCATCCGCGCCCCGTGCTCGATCGACTGGGCATGCCGCTCTAGCCACATGTCGATGGTTGTAAAGGGCACGATCTGGCGGCGGGCCTCGCGCACCAACTCGATGCTGGGCGTGGGGTCAAAAGGGGGATAGGTCACCTGCGGCAGTTCGCGGCTACCCCCTGCCAGGAAAGACTCCTTTACCTCGGGTGCCCAGTCGAGGGCGCGGAGGATACGGATGGGCTTACAGGCCTGGTGGAGCAGGCGGGTTACCGCGCGGATGCGGTCCTTTTCGCGTTCAATGGGGGTGGTCATGGGGAAAGCCTCCGGGGATTCGTGGATGAAAGCCGGTCTGTTGGAGCGCCCCCATGATACCTCGGTGCCGCATGCTATGCTGGCGCCGTCCCTGGATCTGGCGCACCTCCCCGGACGTCGCCCCGACAACCCCAGGAACCCTTGGTGGATACCCCATGCGACGCGCCGATAGAGTCAAAGGGCCGATTCTGGTCCCCTTTACCCTAGTGCTCCTGTTGGCGCTGGGCGCCCTGCTGTCCATCGCCTATCGCTACGAGGCGCACGCCCGGGCGCACGACCTGGCCAACAGCGTGCGGGCCGTGGAGCGCCTGTTTCGCCTCCAGCTCGACAACGACGCGGCCAAACTCCATGCTACCCTGTGCCCGATCAGCCGCGACGGGGCCCTCAAAGCCGCCTTCCTGGACGGTGACCTAGGGGCCCTGCACACCCAGATCGCCCCCCTGTTCGAGCGCCTCCACGGGCAACACCGGGTCACCCACTTCTATGTCATGGACACCGCCCGCCGGGTGGTGCTGCGCGCTCACCAGCCCGACATGTCCGGGGATGCGATCGAGCGGGCCACCGCGCGCTTGGCCCAGGAGAGCGGACGCGAGACCCAGGGCCTGGAACTGGGCCCCCTGGGTACCCTGACCCTGCGCGCGGTCAAGCCCTGGTACGACGGCGGCACCCTGATCGGCTATCTGGAGCTGGGCGAGGAGATCGATCACGTCGCCCAGGAGATTCACGCCGCCCTGGGGCTGGATCTGCTGGTGCTGGTCGAGGGCCGGCTGCTGGCCCCGGCGGCCAGTGGAACCCCGGGGGGCACGGAGGCGCCGGTGATCCTGAGC
>JBATOB010000253.1:0-3506 GCA_049290655.1 Chromatiaceae bacterium
CTCCGCCGTGATCCGCACCGCCCATCATGTCCTGGTCTTCGATACGGGTCCGGCCTTCTTGGGCGGTTTCAACACGGGCGATGCCGTCGTGGTTCCCTACCTGCGGGAGCAGGGCGTGCGGCGGATCGATACCCTGGTCCTGAGCCATGCGGATCAGGACCATGTCGGCGGCTTCCCGGGCCTGGCCGCCCAGATGCCGATCGATCGTATCCTGGCGGGCGAGCCGGGCGATATGGCCGATCCCCGGGCCGAACCCTGTCTCGCTGGCCAGGGCTGGACCTGGGATGGGGTGGACTTCGCGGTGCTCTATCCCTCCCAGGCCGGGCTGGAGGGTAACGATAGCTCTTGCGTGCTGCGCGTGGCCACCCAGGGGGCTAGCCTGCTGGTGCCCGGTGATCTGGGTCAGGCCCCGGAAAGGCAACTGGCGCGGCGTGGCGGTCTGACCACGACCCTGCTGGTGGCCGGCCATCACGGCAGCAATACCTCCAGCAGCCGCGAATTCCTGGCGGCCGTGACGCCGGCCTGGGTGCTCTATGCCAGCGGCTTTGCCAATCGCTTCGGCTTCCCTTCCGCCCGGGTGCGGGAGCGGGTGGCCGCCGTCGGCGCCCGGGAACTGAACACGGCGGAGGCCGGGGCCATCGGTTTCGTCCTGACCTCCGCGGGTTTGGAAGGTCCCGAGCTTTATCGCGAGGCCCATCCGCGCCTCTGGTCCTGGCGACCCCAAGGCGAGAGGTAGCCGGGTTCCGGCGCCCGGCTTGGGGTATCATGCCGCCCAGTGCAACGCGCCCCCGAGAGGTGAGTGACCCGTGTTGGAGTTGATGAGGGCCGGCGGCTGGCTGATGTGGCCCATCCTGGCCTGTTCCGTGGTCGCCATGGCCATCATTCTGGAGCGTATCTGGAGTCTGCGCCACCGCCGTGTCATGCCGCCGGGACTGATGGAGCAGGTCTGGCAGTGGCAGCGCGACCAGGCCCTGACCCCGGAGCGTATTCAGGCCCTGGCCCAGGGCTCGCCCCTGGGACGGCTTTTGAGCGCTGGCCTGGTCAACCGTAATCACTCGCGGGAGATCATGAAGGAGGCCATCAATGATGTGGGCCGTCAGGTGGTGGCCAACCTGGAGCGTTATCTGAACACCCTGGGCACCATTGCCTCGGTGTCGCCCCTGCTGGGCCTGCTGGGCACCGTCTTCGGCATGATCGATATCTTTACCGTCATCATCGACGCCGGCGTTGGCAATCCGGGCGTCCTCGCCGGCGGTATCTCCGAGGCCCTGCTGACCACGGCGGCGGGCCTGACGGTGGCCATCCCCAGCCTCATGTTCCATCGCTATTTCAACGGTCGTGTCAACCAGTTCGCCCTGGCCATGGAGGAGGAGGCCCTCAACCTGGTGGAGGTCATCAAGGGCGAGCGCGAGGCCTTGCCGGAGGCGGTGGCGTGAATCTGCGCCCCCAGCGTCCCGAGCCACCGGATATCAATCTGGCGCCCTTGATCGACGTCGTTTTCCTGCTGCTGATCTTCTTCATGGTGACCACGACCTTCAAGGACGAGGTAGGCATCAAGGTCCAGTTGCCCCAGGCCCAGGGCGAGGTGGCGGCGGAGCCGCGGGCCCTGACCCTGGTCATCGACGCCAGCGGTGCCTTCTATGTGAACGACCGCCAGGTCGCGGACACCCAGCCGGACACCCTGCGCAAGGCCTTGGGGCAGGCTATCGGCCAGGCCCGGCCAGAAGCGGATGACGGGGCGCCGGGGGACCTGCCTCTGGTGCTGATGGCCGACGCCAAGACGCCCCACCAGGCCGTGATGACCGCCCTGGACGTGGCCAGCCAACTCGGGCTGACGCGCTTCTCCTTTGCCGCGAGCCGGACACGGGAGGCGCCATGAGCCGCCCCGATGTCCTGGCCCCGGGCTCGGCCCGCCGCATCTATGTGCGTCTGATCCGTTACGCCAAGCCGTATTGGCGGATGTTCGCCGTTTCCACCGTGGGCATGGTCTTCTATGCCGCCACCGAGCCCCTCTTCGCGGCCATGATGAAGCCCCTGCTGGATGGCACCTTCATCGACCGGGATGCGGAGGTTGTCAAATCCATGCCGTTGATTCTGCTGGGCATCTTTTTGGTGCGGGGCATCGCCGGCTTTATCAATACCTATTGTCTCCAGTGGGTGGGGCGGCGGGTGGTGGCCGACCTGCGCCAGGAGATGTTCGAGCACCTGCTGCGCTCGCCCGCCGGCTATTTCGATACTCAGAGCACGGGTCAGATCCTGGCCAAGCTCACCTATAATGTCGAGAACGTGGCCGATGCCGCGACGACCGCCGTCACCACCATCATCCGCGATGGCCTGACCGTCATCGGCCTGGTGGCCTATATGCTCTACATCAATGTCATGCTCTCGGCCATCTTCCTGCTGGTGGGTCCGGCCATGGGGGTCTCCATTCGCTACGCCAGCCAGCACTTTCGCCGTCACAGCAAACGCATCCAGGACCGGGTCGGGGAACTGACCCATGTGGCCCAGGAGGCTATCGATGGCCATCGGGTCGTGAAGGCCTTTGGGGGCCAGGCCCGGGCGGCGGAGCGCTTCAGCTTCGTCAACGAAAAGACGCGATCCCTGCAGATGAAGATGGTGGCCACGAACGCCATCAGCATGCCTCTGGTGCAACTGGTTTCCGCCATCGCCATCGCGGTCATCATCTACCTCTCGACCATGCAGGGTCTGCGGGAGGATATCTCGGTCGGCACCTTCATGTCCTTTATCCTGGCCATGGGCCTGCTGCTCCAGCCGATCAAGAGCCTGACGGGGATCAATAACCAGTTGCAACGCGGCATCATCGCCGCCGACAGCCTCTTCGAGTTGATCGATGCGCCCGCCGAGGTCGATACCGGCGTCCGGACCCTGGACCGGGCCCAGGGGCGGGTGGAGATTCGCGGCCTGACCCACGTCTATGACGCGGACAAGGGTCCCGTGCTGCGGGACCTCGATTTGGTGATCGAGCCCGGGGAGACCCTGGCCCTGGTCGGTCGGTCGGGGAGCGGCAAATCGACCCTCGCCAGCCTGCTGCCGCGCTTCTACGACCCCCTCGCGGGCGAGATTCTCATCGATGGCATCCCCACCCATGAACTGACCCTCGCCAGCCTGAGGGCCCAGATTTCCCTGGTAACCCAGGAGGTGGTGCTGTTTAACGACACCATTCGCAATAACATCGCCTATGGCCATCCGGGGGCGGTGGATCAGGCGACTCTGGAGACGGTGGCGGAGGCGGCCCATGCCCTGGAGTTCATCCAGGACTTGCCGGAGGGTTTCGACACCCTGGTCGGGGATCGTGGCATCCTGCTGTCCGGGGGCCAGCGTCAGCGCCTGGCCATCGCCCGCGCCATGCTCAAGGACGCCCCCATCCTGATCCTGGATGAGGCCACCTCGGCCCTGGACAGCGAGGCCGAACGCCATATTCAGGCGGCCCTGGAACGGCTGATGAGCAATCGTACCACCTTGGTGATTGCTCACCGTCTCACCAC
>JBATOB010000254.1:0-1557 GCA_049290655.1 Chromatiaceae bacterium
GCTGTCCGGCCGGGAGTTCGCGCTCCTGCTGGCGCTGGCGGAAAACGCGGGCCGGGCCATGACCCGCGCCCAACTCGAAGGCGCCGTGTACGGCTGGCAAGACGAGCCGGGCAGCAACGCCATCGAGGTCCATGTACATCACCTGCGCCGCAAGCTCGGTGCCGAGCGTATCCGCACCCTGCGCGGCATCGGCTATCTGATCCCCAAGCCATGAGCAAAGAGACGGCTTTGTCCACCACCCGTTGGTTCTCCCTGCGCCGGCGCCTGCTGGCCCTCTTGCTCGGGGGCGTCACGCTGGGCTGGGCCGCGTCCCTGGCCCTGTCCTACCATGATGCCCACCACGAGATCGATGAGATCTTCGATGCCAATCTGGTTCAGGTCGCCCAGATGCTCCTGGCCCTGGCCAGTGAGTACGATGATGACGACGACATCGCCCGCCTGCCAGCCGATGTGCATAAGTACCAGAAAAAAATTGTATTCCAGCTTTGGACGGAGGACGGCTATCTGCTGTTGAGGTCGCGACATGCCCCCACGGGCCCCCTGACCCAGGAGGATGGCTTTTCCGAGGCCATCGGCGCCGATCAGGCGCGCTGGCGTTATTACAATCAATGGGACGCGGAGGGGGATCTGCGGGCGGTGGTGGGCGAGAATCACGAGGTGCGCCAGGAATTGGCGGGCCACATTGCCAGCCGCCTGCTCGTCTCCGCCCTCCTCGGCCTGCCCCTGCTGGCGGCCTGGATCTGGTTCGCTACCCGCCGCGCCCTGGCCCCCATCGATGCCATCGCCGACCAGGTTGGGCGGCGCGAACCCCAGCACCTGGGGCCCGTGACACCCCCTTCGGCGCCCACGGAGATCCGCCCCCTGCTCGTGGCCCTCAACGGCCTGCTCGCCCGCGTTGACCAGGCCTTGGAAAGCGAGCGCCGCTTTACCACCGATGCCGCTCATGAACTGCGCACCCCCCTGGCCGCCCTCGGGGTGCAGGCCAGCGTGGCCGCGCGGGCCCGGGACAGCGCCGAACGCGATCATGCCCTAGCCCAAATCACGGCTGGGACCAAACGCGCCAGCCACCTGGTTGAACAACTTCTTACTCTCGCTCGCCTCGATCCCAATCTGGGCATGACCAAGAGCCCAGTCCGGATGGGTGAGCTCGCCACCGAGGTCTGCGCCGACCAGGCGGGCGCCGCCCTGGCCAGGGGTATACAGCTCGAACTGGATGCCGAGGCAGATGCCCGCGTAATGGGTAATGCCGATCTGTTGCGCATCCTGCTCCGCAATCTGGTGGACAACGCCCTGCGGTACAGCCTGGCCGGTGGGCAAGTCCTGGTCGCGCTGAAGACGAAAGCGGGCAAGGTTTGTCTCGGAGTCAGTGACAATGGTCCTGGCATACCCAATGCCCAGCGGAATCAGGCCCTGGAGCGCTTCCATCGTCTCGTTGGGCAGGAAATCGAAGGGAGCGGACTGGGCCTCTCCATTGTTGCGCGTATCGCCGAGCAGCACGGCGCCTATCTGGAATTGGGCGATGGCTTGGAGAGAGCGACGGGAGGGAGGGGTTTGCAG